>DASTBN010000593.1:0-15573 GCA_035712045.1 Pseudonocardiaceae bacterium | reverse complement strand
GGCTGCTCATCCGTGTCGAAAGCGATGGCGGGACACATCATGTCTTGCCAGATCATGTCCATGCCCAGGTCCTGGATGAGATGCCGATATTGTTCCCCCCACAGCTTCCGGGTCTGCGGGAGCCCGAAGTCGCAGTAGTTCCCGCTGGCTCCAAGGGGGGTGTTGCCTTCGTTGTTGGGTCGCAGCGGCGGATAGTTGTACGGATTGTTTCCCAAGTTCATGCCATACGAGACCTGCCCTCGGTACAGATCGGGGTTCGGGGGCTGGTTGTTCTCCGTGTCGTAGATTAGGGCCTGTGCGTCCTTGAGTGCCTGGCGTTGCGCGTACGGAACCACCTCGCCTTTCTCGTCGACGGGATTATCGGTCAGGAGCGGGGTGATGTTGGTGCTGCACTTGAAGCCGATCGTGTGCAGGTCGTCCATCAATTGCCGGGCGTTGGGGAACTTCGTCTCGCTGTGCGTAAATGTCCGGTAGTTGTCCTGAAAGTCGACGTCGATGTGCAGCCCGTCGATCGGCAGGCGAGCCGCCCGATAGGCGTTGGCAACTTTTCCCAGTACGTATCTGTCGAAGTAGCCGTAGCCACCCTGATGGAATCCGAGAACGTATTTCGGGGGCATGGGGGAGCGGCCGGTCAATGTCGTGTATTGCGACAGGACCTCTTCCAATCCGCTACCGGTGATGAAGTAGTAGTCCATCTCACCGTACAGGGCGCCGAAGTAGTACTTACCATACATGTTGGAGTAGTCACTACAGCCGATATTGAAGTACGTTTGCGCCGGGTTGTCGAAGAAGATCCCGTAGCAGTACGGTGGGCCCGCATACTCTCCGATCGGCTTGGGATTGATTTCGAGCAGAAGCGGGATCGACACGTAGAGCGGCTCGGCGGGATTTAACGGTCCACCCATCTGATTGGGTGGTATCCGTCCTGTATTGTAGCTGAAATTGTCGTAGTTGAAATTCGTGACGGTGTTCTGATTCTTAAAGAGCGCGCCGCCCGCTCTTTCTCCCAGGCCGCAGTACAAGGCGTTGGCGGGGTAGGTTTTGAACGTCGCGGTGACGGTCTGGCCGGGGATGAACACGAGATTGTAGGAAGGCGCGTCGGCACAGATCAGCTGCCCGTCCCGATACACGCAAAGACGAAACGGATTGAGATCTATGGAGATCTCGATGGCTCCCGTGTTGATCCGCAACTGGTGGGGGTCATCTTTGACGTCCAGCGACGCTGCGCCGAGGTCGCGGTCAACGACAGCAATCGATGTCTCCCGGCGATAGTCAGGGTTTGCCACGGGCTGGAACCGGACGCGGAAGGCGTTAGGCCCGAGAAAGGATACCTGGACGGCGTGGCCATCTCCTCGTGAGAAGGTGAAGGCGGAGGCGCTCTTACTTACCGACGTGATCTGCCCCATCGTGGTCCAGCCGCCGAGGTTCGGCGTGAAGTTATCGACGTTAACGAATCTATAGCTCATGTGGTGACCCTTCTCACACTGGACTCCGGTCCCGGCCAGGTTTGGCGCCCCGGCGAGCAGATGTCATCGGCGCTGATATCTATCGCCACCTGGGGCCGCTACTAGTGCTGATCATCGTGTGGACCGGCCCTGCTAGGCCGACATCGCGCGGGGCCGCTGGGGCACCACGTCGGCAGGCCCCACGTGGCCGATTCGTCCCGAGTGTTGACGGACCAGCTCACCAGAGGGCAACCGCTTGAGAAACCACCAGTTCGCCCGGGCTGAGCGGGTCATCGGCAATGCGACGCATCACCCCGGTGATCATCTTCTGCCTCCCTGTCGTGTGGTTGCCGTCCTGCCTTAGCCGTTCGCTGCAAGCCTGGCAGCCGTGGCGTAGTTCCTGCCAGGTCCGTCCGCGACAGCAGGGTGTCGGGACGGACAGGCGTGCCGCCAACCAGGTGAGCGGCCGGGTTGACAATCCGTCGGCGAAGTGGCGATCGCCCGGCTCCCACCCGTGGCAGGTTGGGTGGTGATGAGCTCGGTCCAGACTGCCCGGGGCCCGGTGACTGTCTCCAGGAGGCCGATCCTCCAAGTCAACCGGTCGAGGCATGAGATTGGGCATGAACTGGGTGCCGGAATGAGGTGCCAGTATTCCTCTCGGAGCCCGCTCAGCTATATACGAATGCCGTCTTTGTCCCGACTCGGGATCGACCCATGTTCCGAGTTTTTGCTGTAGCGCACTGAAAACGTCGTATGCGCGCTGTGGCGCGCGTCCGTCGTAGTCTCCGCCGGAGTCGCCGAACCGAAAACTGAATTCGGCCACCACCGGCTGGTCTCGCTCCGCTCTTTGGCCTCCAATGCTAGGGTATGGTATCCGTATTGCACGTATACCAGCTATCGTGTCGGCACCGGTTCGCCCGCATCGGCTCGGTGCACCGGGGTCTGGTGCTGGCCGGGTGTCCGCGCGGCTTCCGCCAGGGTTCGCGTGCGTGGAGCTTTCAGGTGCGTTTGCGAGCCGTAGGTCTTCTATCGCGCTCCCGGGAATGTGTGGTTGTGTATGTCTTCGGACATGCGGACAACTGAGAGGAAAAACTCGAGTGTCACCCGCCAGAACGCTAACTCAATGACCGCGAGGATCGCCCCGAATAACAGGAAAAACAGGCCTGGCCCGGCACCGAGCAGGAACCCGTAGACGATGAATGAGAGATAGGACAGTGCGATTCCAATGAAGCCAAGGATATAAAGCACCCTGATGATGGAGGGAGTGATGAAATGATTGAAGCTAAAATCAAACAGTGCCCCAAAGAACCCTTTCGCTTGCGGTTGCCAAGCGGGAGGGGGAGCGCCGGGGGTACCAGGATATTGCGGCTGACCTGGCCCGGAGGGTGGTGGATTATATGTCATTCGGGGACTCCTTGTCGGCTCGCTTGTCAATCTTATCCGGACTTATCCGGAGGGGGCGCGCGCATGTCTCGCTGCTTAGTATGACGCCCCTCTCCCGCCTGCCCATCGCGGCGGGGCGACAGGTGTTACTCCACGGCTGGCAGCCCGGCTGTGCGCCGATCTCGTCCGCGCGACCCGTCGCCTGGATGCGGGCGCCTCGTGGACCTCGGTGAGATCGAGCTTGTCGGTTGTGCGTCGTCCGATGGACAACATTCGCTATGTTTAACGGCCCAGTGCGGCTCTTAGGGATCACTAGCTTAGCTGAGGTCGGCACGGGCCGTCGCCAAGGTTCCCGGAAGCTCGGAAATCTCGAGTTCTGCGGCTACCAGTCCGGCGTTCCGCAGCTGGGGCAGCACCTGACTGAGCAGATGGCCAGCTAGCGCTTCGAGAGTGGTGTTGACCAGCGGCAGCACGGTAACGTCCTCGGCGGGCAGCAGGTATCGCTTGCGGCCGCAGGTGATCGACAGAGAGTCGCCGTCCGGGGTGATCCGCAGCTCCGGCGCGTGCCCGGGGACCAGGGTGCGGCGCCGCAGGGGCGCGACGGCGTCTCGCATAGCGGGCCTGATCGTGCTGAACTCAGCGACCATTCCGCTGGCATCGGGCTCGCCGGACACGCGCAAGGCGACCTGGAAAGTGTGTCCGTGCAGGGGCTCGGCTTCTCCGTTGTACAGTGCGATATGGGCGGCGTAGAAACCGAACTCGGCGCGTGCCATTTCCAATGTAGTGATCATCTTCGTTTCCTCGATAAGCCTGCGCTTAGCTGACCTTGAATTGTTCGTCCCCGGCGTCCTCCCGACCGATCGCCTCGATGTGCTCGATGTGCTCGATGTGCTTGTCGCGGATGTCGGACCGGTGCACGTGCTCATGCTGGCTACTCCAGCTCTGCGGCTCGTCCTTCCAGGGATCCCATCGCTCCGTGTGCCAAGAATATAGCTCACGGTATACCTGTCGGACCATGATTTAAGCTTGCGCCCCGTTGGCGATGCCGGTGTAATGATCGGCTCGTGGATCTTGGGCTTGCGGGTCGTGTGTTCGTTGTGGGGGCGGCAGCGCGGGACTCGGCTTCGCCACAGCGAAGGTGCTGGTAGCCGAGGGTGCGCGAGTTGTTGTCGTAGGTCGTGATCAGCAGCACGTGGAGGCTGCGGTAACCACATTGGGCGAGGAGTCCGCTGCCGGGTGCGCTGGTGACCTAGCCCACCCCGACGTCATCCCGGCGGCGATCGAAACCGCGGTATCGCGCTTCGGGCATCTGGATGGGGCGCTGCTCAACACAGCGGGGTCGCCACCCGGCACGCTGATGGAGACCACGGATGAAGCGTGGCGGCAGGCCTTCGACTCGGTTTTCCTCGCGCCGGTGCGGCTGGCCCCGTGAGGTGGGCCGGCATACTCGGCAGAATCACCCCGAGGGCGCGGCGATCTGTTTTGTGCTCTCCACCTCAGTCCGCAGCCCACTTCCCACTTCCTCGGCTGAGCACGAGCAACGGGCTACGGCCCGGGCTGGCCATGCTCGTGAAGGAGCTCGCCGATGAACTCGGCCCCCGCCAGGCTCGGTGCGCGTGACCGGCGTGCTCCCAGGTTCCTTCGCCACCGCACGGACGCTCAGCCTTGTTCCGCAGGACCAGCTGCCTGACCTATTCGCCGGGGTCCCGCTGCGCCGCATCGGAGATCCCCCCGAACTCGGCAGGGTGGCGGCGTTCTTACTGAGCCCAGCCGCGTCCTACAAGATCTACCATGTCCAACAGTGCGGTATTGCTGTTGACGCTCACAGCTCAGCCGGGGTCTCATCCACGAACCATCTCAGCACCACCGTCGGCGAACTTCTTTCAGGCGGTCCACGCCAGGCTTAGCTCAAACCGCAAAGCCTGCTCAACCTGAGCGACAGTGAGATCAAACAAGTCAGCGATCGTCTCTGTGGACTCACCAGCCCGGAACTGCTCTGCGACCACCTCCGTCGGCACCGCCCTAACCACCGGCCGCCCATACTGATGCAGTGGATCCAGCGTCACCAGCCCCCCGAACCGCGCGGGAACCACAGCTGCATCCGCCTCAGGATCGGTATCACCTGCATACCGGAGATCGCCAACGAAACGTTGCACCGGCGCAGACATCATCAGTTGACCACTGCGCACCACGACAAGCATCTCGTGACCGGTGATACCCACTTCCCGCTGGACGCGGCGCACCAGCTCGCGACCATCGACGTCGAGAAATGGCCTGGCGTGCGCGAGCGGATACCTGCCAAACTCCTCACGCAATCGAACCACAGCCGGACGCAGGCGGTGCATCGACGCACCGCGCGCGCGGAACTCAGCGAGCAACCTTGTCTCGACGAACTCCCCCCAGGTCACTTCCTCATCACGGGTGCGCTCAACTCGAACAACCGGCGGATAGTGCACCCCACCACGGTCGTAACCATCGATCCACCGGCGCGCTGTGCCAGGTGGCAACACGAGCAGCCGGTCCACGTCCGGGAGACTGTAGATATGGCGATCGAGCAGCGAAACCGTCACTGATGAATCTTGTCACGTATCCCCGACAAGCCACGACACTCCGCGAACGCGGCGCGTCCAGCCGAGCATGTGATCAACTTTTCCGCAAACTTAGTGCGCTGGTACCTACTGCGACACACGTGCGTGGGGCGATGAGGTGCAGGGAGCGAACTGGTTCGTCAAGGTGAGGCGCCCGTCGCTCCCTCGCCAGAGCCTGACGGAGAGGAGAGCTTCGACCTCGTCCTCAGCGGCTCACCGAAGCCGTGCCAGACCTGCTGCCGGGCTCGCCATGAGACCATCATGGCAGGTCTACCCACTTCCCATCGGTGCGGTTCGCTGGAGGATGGACTTTTCCTGCTCAGGTTACGCCGACGAGCCACCGGTAGTGCCCTGTGGGACTGGAGTTAATGGACAGCCCAATGGACAAGTACGTTCCACATTGGACGACCAGCGGCGGCGCTGTTTTCTCACAAGATCACCGGTACCATCATTCTTCGGGTGTCCGGTGTCGGCTTCGGTGATCTAGGGCACCCCTGAGTTGGTGGTGGCGGGGTGTCGGCGGCGCCGGGGCGGGAGTGGTCCGCATCTGGTGCCGGGCGTCGCAGGTGTTGCCGGGAACTTGCTGACAGAGGTTTTCCCAGCCCTTCGCCCGTGGTCGCGGACGATGCCGTATCCTCATAGTTTCAGGCGTATCCGGTTTACTAGGCTATCCACCCCGTCTCGCTCGACATGTGTCGATCAGAGGGCGATGGGCCTCGGTGGGCCGGTGCGACACGCTGCCCCGGACCCTGGCGGCACTGACAAGCTGGTGCTGACGGGACAACGGTGGAACATCTGGCTGAGTTCACAATTGCCACTGTGCGAGGTGGCGCAGAGTACGCCCGCGTGATCCTGCGGGGTGATCTCGATCACCATTCTGGGCTGCGACTCCGAACTGAACTCAGCGCGGTCCTCGATACCGGAGTCCGATACCTGACCGTGGATTTCGCGGGCGTCAGGGGCTGCGATGAGGGTGTGCTCGACACGCTCGACTGGGCGGCGCGTCGGGCAGCCGCGCAGCGGGGCTGGCTCGCCCTGACCGGTGTTAACCACCACCTCCGATTCGCCCCGGAGGGGCATTGGCCGAGAGATCGATGATGGTTCCGCTGCGGTTCGCGTTACCCAGACCGGTCGCCCTCCGCGCGGTGACGTGGTGCCACCAGCGTCCCGGAGACCCCGGCGAAAGATCCGGCTGGGGCCATCACCGGGTCGCCACCTGGCCCCTCGAGGTCGATGGCCAGTGACCGATCGCAGCCGGGCTGACCGGGTCTGGGGCGCGATCACCGCACATGCCGACAAGCTCGGCGTTCCTATTTCGCTGCGCGTCCTCTGTGAGACCGCCGCCGCACGGCTGCCGGTTACCGGGGTGGCCGTGGTGGTACCAGGTGGGTTTGTGGCCTCCGAACCCATCTGCCTTACCGGCCCGCTCAGCCGTCGGCTGGAAGAACTCCAGCTGACCATCGGCGAGGGTCCGACCTTGGAGGTCCTCGCTGGTGCGGGCGCCATTCTGGTCGAGGACCTGGATGCACTGGTATACCAGGTGCGCTGGCCGCTGTTCGCCCCCCAAGCCGTCCGCATTGGTGCCCGTGCGATGTTCGTCCTGCCGCTGCGCATCGGTGCCGTCCGCGGCGGGGTCCTGGTCCTCTGCGCCGACTGCCCGGGCCGGCTTTCGGCCGAAGATTTGGCCGAGGCGTGGGTGTTCGCTGAGTTGACCCTGGAACTGCTGTTCGACGAGCAGGACGGGATTGGCCTCCAGGACGGCCGCCCAGTCACCTCTGGGTACTTCGAGACCCGACCCGAGGTCCATCAGGCTACCGGCATGGTCTCGGTTCAACTCGGCATTAGCGTCGGCGAGGCCTTCGCCCGCCTGCGGGCCCGCGCGTTCGCCGAAAACCGGCCCTTGTCCGAGCTGGCTACCGACGTGGTGGCCCGCCGTATCCGATTCGCTCACGAGGACACTGGATGAGCGCCTTAACAGGGAGCAGAATGGTGAGTGCATCATCCGGTGGTCATCTGCCGTTCCGCCGGAGGTAGACCTGATGGACGATGAGCGACTAGCCCAGACCTTCGTCGAATTGGCTGACACGCTGGTCGACGAGTTCGACCTCGTCGAATTTCTGGACATGCTGGTGGATCGTTGTGTGGAGCTGCTCGATGTCTCCGCCGTCGGCCTCATGCTCGTCGATTTCCGCGGCCGGCTCCAGGTGATGGCCTCCTCCAGCGAGAACATCAGGCTGTTGGAGCTGTTCCAGCTACAGAATGACGATGGCCCTTGCCTGGACTGCTACCGCACAGGTCAGCCGGTCAATCACCCAGACCTCGCTAGCGCCGACGACCGGTGGCCCCGGTTCGCGCCCGCCGCGACCGAGGCTGGCTTCCGGACCGTGCACGCCCTGCCGATGCGCCTGCGCGCCGAGATCCTTGGGGCGTTCAACCTATTCCACACCGAGTCTCATCAGCTGGACAGCTCGGTCACCCGGATCGGGCAGGCCATGGCCGACGTTGCCACCATCGGCCTGATCCAAGAACGGTCTCTGCGCCACCACGAGACCTTGACCGACCAGCTCCAGATTGCCCTGAACAGTCGCATCATTGTCGAACAAGCCAAGGGCATCCTCGCCGAACGCCGCGGCATCCATCCCAGCGAAGCCTTCACCCTTCTCCGCGATTACGCCCGCAACCACCGCCAACGACTCACCGAGCTTGCCGCCGCCGTCGTCGACGGCACCACCACCGCCACCGAACTCCTCAGCACCACCAGGACATGACCCGCGCAGCCCCCAGCCCGGAGGGACGAGCAAGGCCGGATCGCCATGGCTGCGCTGCGGATCTACCGGTGGGCTGGTGGCCCAAGTAGGCTGGTTCCCGGAAGTTCATACCCCGCAGGCCCGCCAGCTTCGAGGGACTAGGGGTCGAAAGCGTGCCACCCCAGACCCCGGTGGCCGGCAAACGTCGGTATCGGCCCGGGGAGATCACATGACGGCTGGTTGTGAGCGCGTCCAGCGGGGCGCTGAACCCAGCGGTGTGTCACCTGTCGGCAGCCACCTGATCGACATTCTCATCGATACCGTTCGTCGCTCCGCGGAGTAGCTCAGGGCACCACCACCCCCAAAGTGTTCATCGCAGACCTCCCACGGACCGAGGAGAACGTTCGAAACGTGACAACACTGACTAGCGCCGAGCCCCCGACTCACGCCAGCGCGAAACCTCTTATCGCCGGGCGAATTTCCCTCGGTGAGCACATCCTTGTCAATATCTTCGTCATCGGCCCGATGCTGGCTTTGCTGGCGGCCGTTCCGCTGGCCTGGGGTTGGGGCCTGAGCTGGCTCGACGTCGGTCTCGCGGTGGGTTTTTACCTGTTCTCGGGCCTTGGCGTGGCGGTGGGTTTTCACCGCCATTTCACTCATCGCGCGTTCAAGGCGAAGCGGGGGTTGCGGCGTGGGCTCGCGATCGCTGGCAGTATGGCCTTGCAGGGTGATGTCATTACCTGGGTTGCCGATCACCGCCGTCATCACGCCTTCGCCGACAGGGAAGGCGATCCGCACTCTCCGTGGCTGTTTGGCACCACGCCTGCCGCGCTGGTCAAGGGCTTCTGGCACGCGCACACCGGCTGGTTGTTCGGCCGTGACCGAACCAACGCCGCGCGTTTCGCCCCGGACCTGCTCGCTGAGGGTGACATCGCCTGGATCAGCCGCCAGTTCCCCCTGTGGACCGTCGTTAGCTTGCTCACCCCGGCTGTCCTGGGAGGAGTGATCAGCATGTCGTTCTGGGGCACGCTGACCGCGTTCTTCTGGGCGGGCCTGGTCCGCGTGGCCGTGCTGCACCAAGTCACCTTTTCGATCAACTCGATCTGCCACATGATCGGCCAGCGCCCGTTCGCTACCCGGGACAGGTCGGCCAACCTCTGGCCGCTGGCGATCCTGTCCCTGGGTGAATCGTGGCATAACCTGCACCACGCCGATCCCACCTGCGCGCGCCACGGCGTGGGCCGGGGGCAGGTCGATATCGCGGCCCGTGTCATCTGGGCCCTGGAGAAGCTGGGATGGGCGCGCGAGGTCCGGTGGCCAACTTTCAACCGGCTGGCCCGGCTGCGTGCCCGCCCAGCGGCGTCGGCACGCCGGCCCTCCTAATGAGGTGCCCAGGCCAGCGGCGGGGAATAGGCCAGCGGGGCACTGCGGTAGTGTCGCCGGAGGTCGTTCAGTTTCGGTGTTCGTGAGATGCACGCCCGCGGGAACAAGCTGGTAGGCGAGGGCCCGCGTCAGCAGGACTCTGGCCAGCGCCGCCAGGGTCGGCCGGGCCCCACACAGTGCGGGGTCAACCACACATGAGGAGTACATCGCATGGCACAGGGAACTGTGAAGTGGTTCAACGCCGAGAAGGGCTTCGGCTTCATCTCCCAGGACAACGGCGGAGACGATGTCTTCGTGCACCACTCAGAGATCGACGCTCGCGGCTTCCGCAACCTCGACGAGGGACAGCGCGTGCAATTCGACATCCGCCAAGGCGACAAGGGCCAGCAGGCCACCGGCGTGCGCGCCATCTGATCCACCCCTCGACCGGGAGCCCGCGTACCCCCGCGTACGCGGGCTCCCGGCGTATCCGCCGACCCCCGTGACCACGTTAACCCCCAGAAGCACGCAACCCCGCTGCCCAGGCGGGACACTGCCAGTAGCGGCCACCAGGAGCAGGTGACGCCGCTTCATTAATCCCTACGGCAGGGGCCATCTGCTTCAAGCGATATGGGTATCGTTCGGCCGACCTCGACGCGGGCTTGTCGACGAAATCTCCCCGAGGTCGTTGACGCTGTGGGCACCTGGTTCTGGAAGCGCACCCGATAATTGGGTGGCAAGGAGCCGGACGTTTCGAATTTGATCGCGCCCCGGCTCCTTCTTCACAGGCACAGGCACACCAGGACTATGAACCGGGGCGGCAGACTAGAACCCCGTATGACCAGCTTGGAGTCGTCAGCGATCATGGTCCTGCCTGTCGGGTGGTCTTCGGTGCACTCCTGGCGGACGCCGCGAACGAACCGTTCCCGCGCACGGTTTGCCTGAAGCGTCCGGAGAGGGATCTTGACGATGTTGACGCCTTCGGGGGTGAAGACGGCACTGGATGTCCAGATTTGCACGAGCTCCGGTACAGTTCAGGGGGAGCTGATGACAACTGGGCCCGTGGCAACTGGGCCCTTGAGGGTCTTGTGGAGGGGTTGGGCAAAGTCGAGCAGTCCGGTGATTTCCTCTGGGATGAGGAGGAGTCCCAGGCGCTGCGCCAGGCGCGCAAGGACGCCGAACTCACCACCTCGACGGACTCGGTACGCGTCTATCTGAAGCGGATTGGCAAGATCGCGCTGCTCAACGCTGAGGAGGAGGTGGGGCTCGCCACGCGGATCGAGGCCGGGCTTTACGCCGCCGAGCGGATACGCAGGGCTGGGGACTCGGCCGAGACGCTCTCCCCGCGGCTGCGCCGGGAGCTGCGCTGCATCGTGCGCGATGGTGAGCGCGCGAAGGACCATTTACTGGAGGCCAACCTCCGGTTGGTCGTGTCGTTAGCCAAGCGTTATACCGGCCGTGGCATGGCCTTCCTGGATCTGATCCAGGAAGGCAACGTGGGCTTGATCCGTGCGGTGGTGAAGTTTGACTACACCAAGGGTTACAAGTTCTCAACCTATGCCACCTGGTGGATCCGCCAGGCGATCACCCGGGCGATGGCTGACCAGTCCCGCACCATCCGGATCCCGGTCCACGTCGGCGAGTTGGTCATCACATTGGGCCGCTTAACGCGTGAGCTGCTTCAGGATCTGGGTCGCGAGCCCAGCCCTGAGGAGTTGGCTAGGGAGATGGACATCACCCCGGCGAGGGTGCTGGAGCTCCAGCGGTATGCCCGGGAACCCATCTCGCTGGATCAGACCCTTGGTGAGGAGGGCGATACCCGGCTCGGGGACTTCATCGAGGACTCCGGGGCTGTGGTCGCGGTGGAGGCGGTGTCAGTCACGCTGCTCCAGGACGACCTGCGTGCGGTGCTAGCCACTCTGTCCGAGCGGGAGGCCGGCATTGTCCGGCTGCGCTTTGGCCTGGATGACGGACAGCCGCGCACTCTGGACGAGATCGGCGACGTTTATCGGGTTACCCGGGAGCGGATCCGGCAAATCGAGGTCAAGGCGATGGCCAAACTGCGCCATCCCTCGCGCTCTCAGGTGCTCCGCGATTACCTCGAATAACATGGGACGCCGGGCTTCAGCACCCGGTCAGGCTGGTCGAGGGAGCTGGTTCAATCCAGAGTGGTCGCGGGCCACCGTGCGGCGACGATGATCCTCGTGGACGGCGCTTGAGGGGCAGAGGGCGCCGAAATAGTTAGGGCGAGACCGGCGCTATCGACAGGGAAGACCGGAGGCATCGAGGAGAGGAGCTGGGGTGGCCGAGCGGCAGCTCACCGAGCCCGACGGGGACGAGGAGAACCTGCCGGGAATCGAGCCCTCGCCTTTTGGAGCCGTTGCGGCCGACTTCGTCGAGCAGTACCGTCGATGAGCCGCTATTACCATCGGATGGGTTGTCCTTAGTTGATAACCTGGGGAGCCCTGGCTTGAAACGGGAGATGCGTGGACGACATGAGCACGCGAGGCAGCGGGCCAAGGCTAGGCGGCCTACCCAGTACGACACCAGGATCGTTGAGCTCGCCTCAGCCCGCTCGGCGCGGCCGGTGGACGTGGTAAGCCGCTCCGGCCCGCCGCTGGCCTCGTGGCGGGATCGGGAGCGAGGATCGTCCTCAACCGCAGGACACCGGGCGAAGCAGTTTGGTGGTCACGCGGTACGGCAATGAGTTAGGACGCCGCATCTGGAGGGTATTGTCGTCGAGCCAGGGAGAGGACGCAAGCCGTGGAGCACCACAACACCACACACGACCTCGCCGATGCGTTTGGCTCTTTCGATCGGGCCCGCCTTGACCGAATGAGCGAGGCCGATCGGGCCAGCCAGCTAGACTGCCGCCAGCTGCTTCATGACTACGTGGATGGGTTGTGGGCAGATATCAATCGAGCCGGGGAGCGCCCCGCCGTGGGAGACAAATATGCGGCGGTCGCGGCGATGCGAGAGCTGACCGGGGCGCTGCGGGCAATCGCTTTTGAGGCGGTGTACAACGGCCCGGAGTGAGTGGGCCGTTCATCTGGACTCCGTGCGACCAGGATGACGGGTTATTCCGCACGGCTGGGTAACCAGACGAGTGGCAGCTCGCGCGCATGGTGCCAATCGGGAAAACTGTATCGTTTCTCTAAAGCAACGGCAAAGGGTCGGTCTATCTCACCGTCAAGCTCAGTTGCTCTCTGAGGGACCGCCACTGAACCGAATATGCAAGTGGTGATGATGGCGGCGTTCCATTCTGTGCCGCACTGGGTTGCGCGCTCCGCCCTTTCTTCTATATCCGAGGTCTCAGGTTCAGCCTCGGCTGTGGCGCGTAATTTTCTCGCATGGCAAAGAAGGCTTCCGTAAGCCACCGGTACGCTTGAATTTCAGGGGGCCAGTGAGTCGAAGGCGATGCGGAGGTGTTCCGGGCCGCGGAGGACGGCGTTGGCTCGGTATGGGGGTGGGTCCTCGATCAGCTGCGGCGCATGGAGGCGTCGGGCGAGTGCGGTGAGAGTGATTTGGGCTTCGGCGCGGGCGAGGGTTGCGCCGACGCAGTAGTGCACACCGCCGCCGTAGGCGAGGTGTGGATTGTTCGGCCGGTCGGGGACGAAGGTGCCGGGGTCGGTGAACACGCGTGGGTCACGGTTTCCGGCGGCGAGCATGAGCCGCAGCGGTGAGTCTTCTGGGATGGTGATGTCGGCGAGGTCGATGTCGGCGAGGGTGCGCCGGGCGACGAGTTGCACGGGTGGTTCGTAGCGCAGGACCTCTTCGACGAGCGTGGTGGCCAGCGTGGGTTCGTCGCGCAGCCGGGCGAGCGCGGCGGGGTTGCGCAGCAGGGTGAGGGTGCCGTTGGCGATGAGGTTGACCGTGGTCTCGTGCCCGGCGATGAGCAGCAGTTCGACGGTGGCGCGCAGATCCAGCGGGCCGAGTGCGGTCATCAGGCCATGGAGCATGCCGTCGTCCGGGTGCTCGCGGCGGAAGTTGATCAGGTCCGTCATGTAGGCGGTCAGTTCGGTGCGTGCGGTCGCCAGTTCGCGGAGGTCATCTTCGGTTTGGGATTCGATGGGGTCGAGGCCGCGGGTGAGGCGGCGGGCGAGGTCGCCGAAGATCGCTTCGTCGCGCGGCGGGACGCCGAGCAGCTCGCAGATCACGGTGACTGGGAGCGGGTAGGCCAGGTCAGTGACGATGTCGAGTTCGTCGGTCCGGTCGGTGGCGTGGGCGTCGAGCAGGGTGGTGACGAGGTGCTCGAGGTGGTCGCGGATGTCCACGACGCGGGGGATGAACTGCTGAGTGACGGCGTGGCGCAGCCGGTCGTGCCCGGGTGGATCCTGGACGAGGAACGATCCGGCGAAGGGGGTGCCGTCGGTGTTGAGCACCGCCGGGCGGGCGTTGGCATCGTCATGATTGTGCCGGTTGGCGCTCACACGGGGGTCGTGCAGAAGTTGGCTGATTTCGCGGTGGGTGCTCACGATCCAGAAGTTGTCGTCGGTGCGCGACACTGGTTGGTGTTGCAGCTGCCGGTAGATCGGGTACGGGTCCGCTCGGCTGGCGGGGTCGAGAAGCCGGGTGAACAGCTGGGTCGGGGACAGGTTCTCGATGGTGGTCATGGCCGTCCTCTCAGTGCTGTGCGGAGATCGGGGCGGGCGCCTGGTGGGAGAATCCCGCGGGAAGCGGGGTCAGGTCGGCGGGCGCGTCAGTGGCGTTGAGCACGGGCGGAAACTCCGTCCGTGCGTCGATGAGGGCGGAGTAGCCCTCGAGGATCCGGGGCGAGTCGACCGCGACGGCGCCCACGATGCGGCCTTGGCGTCCGTAGGCGGCGGCGAACTTGCGCGCGGCTGGTGAGCCCTGGGTGATGAGGACCTCGTCGGCTGCGGTGGGCAGGCCGACGGATTTCACGTTGACGCCGAACTGGTTGGACCAAAACGAGGGCATCTGGTTGTGGGCCCGGAGTTCGCCGGAGCCGTGGACCATGTTGTGCGCGGCGACGCGCGCCTGCTCGACGGCGTTGCCCCAGTGGTCCAGGCGCACCAGCCGGTTGTTGTACAGCGGATGCGGCCACTGCGCGACGTCCCCTGCGGCGTAGATGCCCTCCGCGACCTCGTCGCCGGTAGCGAGAACCCGGCAGAACGCGTCACACCGGACGCCGTTGTGGTCGGCGAGTAACCCGCTACCGGCCAGCCAGTCGATGTTGCTGACCGCGCCGAGGGCGACCACGGCGATGTCGGCGTCCAGTATCGTGCCGTCGGATAGCCGGGCTCGCCGCAGGTGTCCGGCCTTGTCACCGTCGAGGGCCTTGACGATGGTGTTCACGCGGAGGTCGACGCCGGCGTCGCGCTGCAGGTCGATCGTGAACCGCGCCACTGTGGCGCCCAGCGCGCTGGACAACGGTGCCGTACCCCGGTGGGTCAGTGTCACCGGAAGGCCGAGGTCGCGGCATGACGAGGCGACCTCGGAGCCGGTGAATCCGCCACCGATCACGAGAACTCGACCACGCCGTACCTGGCGGTGCCGGCGGTGGCCGGCCAGGGCCGAGATCGGGTTCCGGTGGCGATCAGCAGCTTGTCGAAGCCCACCCGGCGACCGTCGGCGGGCACGACCTGCCGGTGATGGCGGTCGAGCCCGGTGGCCGCGATGCCCAGCAGCCACTGGGCGTCGAGGGGGCGGATCTGGGGGAGTCCGGTGTGCTCAGCGCTCAGTCGGCTCGACAGCATGGCTTTCGACAGCGGTGGCCGGTCGTAGGGTGGATGAGGCTCGTCGCCGATCAGGATGATCCGTCCGGTGAATCCCTCGTCGCGCAGTGCTTCGGCGGCTCGCAGCCCCGCGAGCGAAGCGCCCACTACGACGATGCGTTCGGTGCTCATCGGCTCGCCCTGGTCGCGGCGGGGGGTACCGAGCGTGATCGCCTGCACCGGGCAGGCCGCGGCGGCGCGCTCGACCTCGGTCTGTACGTCCTCGCCGGGTGCGTAGTCGTACTCCAGTGACTCTTCGCCGTGGAACTGGAAGACCGTCGGCGCGGCGAACACGCACTGCCCGTAACTCTGG
>DASTBN010000592.1:0-3237 GCA_035712045.1 Pseudonocardiaceae bacterium | reverse complement strand
GGCGTCGATGTAGCCGCGCTCGGCCGCGATGTAGGGGTTGAGGAGGGTGTCCTCGTACTCCTGGATCAGCCGGGCGCGGGTCGCCTCGGCGTCGCCGCTCGCCCCGGCCTCGGCGATCGTGCGGCGGTGCAGGATGTTGACCGCGCCCTGTGCGCCCATCACCGCGATCTGCGCGGTCGGCCAGGCGAGGTTCATGTCCGCGCCGAGGTGCTTCGAGCCCATCACGTCGTACGCGCCACCGTACGCCTTGCGGGTGATCACGGTGACCAGCGGGACGGTGGCCTCGGCGTAGGCGTAGATCAGCTTGGCGCCGCGGCGGATGATGCCGTTCCACTCCTGGCCGGTGCCGGGCAGGAAACCGGGCACGTCGACGAAGGTGAGCACCGGGACGTTGAACGCGTCGCAAGTCCGCACGAACCGGGCGGCCTTCTCGCTGGCGTCGATGTCCAGGCAGCCCGCCAGCTGGGTGGGCTGATTGGCCACCACGCCCACGCTGCGGCCCTCCACCCGGGCGAAGCCGACGACGATGTTCGGCGCGAACAGCTGGTGCACCTCCAGGAACTCGCCATCGTCGACCACGCGGGTGATCACCTCGTGGATGTCGTAAGGTGCCTTCGCCGAGTCCGGGATCAGGGCGTCCAGCTCGGCGTCCATCGCTGGGCCGGCGGCCGGCGCGTCGAACACCGGGGGATCGGAGAGGTTGTTCGAGGGCAGGTAGGACAGCAGTTCCCTGACGTAGGACAGCGCGTCTTCCTCATCGGCGCCCAGGTAGTGGGCGTTGCCCGAGCGGGTGTTGTGGGTGCGCCCGCCCCCGAGTTCCTCGAACCCGACCTCCTCACCGGTCACCGTTTTGATCACATCGGGTCCGGTGATGAACATGGCGGAGGTCTGGTCGACCATGACGGTGAAGTCGGTTAGGGCGGGGGAGTAGACGTGCCCGCCCGCGCACGAGCCCATGATCAGTGAGATCTGCGGGATCACCCCGGAGGCGTGGGTGTTGCGCCGGAAGATCTCGCCGTAGAGCGCCAGCGAGACCACGCCCTCCTGGATCCGCGCCCCGCCGCCCTCGTTGATCCCGATGATCGGGCAGCCGGTGCGCATCGCCAGGTCCATCACCTTGATGATCTTCTCGCCGTACACCTCACCGAGGCTGCCGCCGAAAACCGAGGCGTCCTGGCTGAACACGCACACCGGCCGGTCATCGATGGTGCCGTACCCGGTGACCACCCCATCGCCGTAGGGCCGGTTGCCCTCTTGCCCGAAATTGGCGCACCGATGCCGGGCCAGCTCATCGAGCTCGGTGAACGACCCGGGATCGAGCAGCAGATCGATCCGCTCCCGCGCGGTCTTGCGGCCCTTGCCGTGCTGGCGCGCCGCAGCCCGGGCATCCCCGCCTGCTATCGCATCTTCGCGCCGGCGCGCCAGATCCCTCAGCCTGCCTGCGGTCGTATGCGCTTCCCGGCCATTCTCGCCACCCATGGCGCCTGACCCTAGACCGTATCCGGTGGCCGGCCCCGGCCTTGAGTGACGACGGAGGCGCCGACAACTTCCTGGCGGAGGCGGGTAGTTTCCCGGGCTGTGTGGGCTGACCTTGAGCGACCGCCTCTGTGTGAGGACGCGCTGCGGCGGGCGCTGGCCGCACCCGCCGGGCCCTACGCGGTGCTCGACGTCGTGCCCACGGTGGACTCGACCAACAGCGCGCTGGTCAGCGCGGCCCGGCTCGGGGCACCGGATCGGACCGTGCTGATCGCCGAGCACCAGAGCGCTGGGCGGGGGCGGGCCGCGCGCAGCTGGATCGCCCCCGCCCGGTCCGGCCTGACGCTGTCGGTGCTGCTGCGGCCCGTCGAGGTGCCATCGGAGCGCTGGGGCTGGCTGCCACTGCTAGCCGGGGTGGCGCTGTGCCAGACCGTCAGCACCGCGGGCGGGCTGCGCGCGGCGCTGAAATGGCCCAACGATCTGCTGCTCGGCGCCCACGGGTGCAAGGCGGCCGGCATCCTCGCCGAAGTCGTCCCGGAAGGCCCTGCGGTGGTGATCGGCATCGGGCTCAACGTGACGCTGCGGCACGACGAGCTGCCGACGCCCAGCGCGACATCACTCGCGATCGAGCACGCTGCCTGCGCCGACCGCGAGACACTGCTGCGAGCTCTGCTTCGGGCACTGGACACCGAGCTGCGGCAGTGGTGCGCGCACCAGGGCGATCCGGTCGCTTCCGGTCTGCGGGAGGCCTACCGGCGGCGCTGCGCGACGCTGGGCGAGCGGGTGCGGGTGGAGCTCCCTGGGCACGCCGAACTCACCGGCACCGCGGTCGACATCGACACCGACGGCCGGCTGGTCGTGCTGTCCGGGAATCAGCGGCGGACGCTATCCGCGGGCGAGGTCACCCATATCCGGCTCACCCGCACCCCTCGCGAGCCCTGACGCCGCAGCGCACCAGTGCCCAGAAAGGTGACGGCGCGCGCGGGTGTACATCGATTTCTGTATGTGGCTACACCGCTGGCATGAATTAGATCGTGATCTTGTTAACGGGAGGCCCCTGATCGCGATGGACGAAGCATGAAAACGATCGTATGGACCGTGGCCGCATTAGCGGTATTGACTGGTTGTGCGAGCACGCAACCCGATTCGCCGACAAGCTCCATTAATACCATGTCGAGCGTTCCCGTAACCTCACTGACGGCGCCCCCGGTGACATTACCGGCATCGCCCCCTCTGCCTCCTCAGGTCACAGCGGAGGAAACCGTGACGACACCACCAAAACCAGCTCAGGCTCTGCGGACTCGCCCGGCGCCAGTGCCATCACGGCCAGCGCCATCACAGCCAGTGCCATCACAGCCAGTGCCATCACAATTAGTGCCGGCATCGAAATGTGATCCGAACTACGCTGGCGCGTGCGTTCCCATCGCCAGTGATGTGGATTGCGAAGGTGGCTCAGGTAACGGCCCCGCTTATGTGCGCGGGCCGGTACGGGTAGTCGGCCGCGACCACTACAAACTGGACAGCGACGGCGATGGCATCGGCTGCGAGACCTGAAAGCGCTGAGGGAGGGTGCCGCCGGATGTGGGTTTGATCTTAAATCCAGTTGTGCGCGGACGCTGAGTGGCCGCGTGTCACGGCTCATGAGCCATCGCCCGGCGAGGCACTGATCGAGTGCTCCCAGCAAGCCTTTGAGTGATTCCCAGCGAACTCCCAATTACCAAACGCAACCAATCTCCCCTCCCTGGCGTCCCTCCTGTATCA
>DASTBN010000591.1:0-6609 GCA_035712045.1 Pseudonocardiaceae bacterium | reverse complement strand
CCACCTCGACTCCGGCGCCTGACCTGCTCCAGGATGAACCCGCCGACGCGACGGGAGACCCGCTCCGGGCCCACCTGTTCAACGAGCAGAACAATCACCGTCGTGCTGTCCGCGTGCTGTAACGAGGGGTCAACAGCGGTCAATCGCGGTACGCGACGGTACAGGCCATCGACAGGTCAGCGGGTATCACCTGGCACGGTAGTGAGATTCCCAAGCTCTAGACGCGGGTTCGATTCCCGTCACCCGCTCCACGGCAAAGGCCCAGGTCAGAGGGTATTCTCTGCGTTCCTGGGCCTTTGCCGTGGATAGCGTCAAGATGGTCCGTGCCATCTACGTGCCACTAGTTGACCGGGACGAGAACACCGGCTGAGCCGTCTTCGCCGTCGTCATCTCCTCTATCCGGATCGTCGGCCTCGTCAGTTTCCTCGGACTCTCCTCGGTGCGCATCGACCAGGCCGCTGAGGCGATCCGCGATCGCCCGATCCTCAATCGTGGTGGCGTGCTGGTAGATCATCGCTGCTCGCGGGCTGTCGTGACCCATGCGCGTCATCAAGTCCCGCAAGCTCGCTCCCGGTGCCGCCAATGTGTTACCGGTATGCCGCAAATCATGAAACCGCAGATTAGGCGCTCCGATTCCGGCTGTCACTTTCGCCCACTTCACCAGCGGGTTGAAGTTGCCCCGGCGCATGGGGCCACCACGAAGCATGGTGAACACCAGCGCGTCCGACGCCGGGGCCACGCAATCTCGCAGGTGCTCGACCACATCCGGCCGGATCGCCGCCGGTACGGTCACGGTCCGCACCCCTGCCCGAGATTTAGGCGGCGTCCGGATGAGCCCATGCCCAACCAGATCGATGAACTGTGAGTTGATCCGGACCCAGCTCCCATCCGGTGCGATATCGCAGCGGCGTAGCGCGGTGACCTCACCCCAGCGCAGCGAGCAGAACGCGGTGATGAGAATCAGTGCGCGGTACTTGCGGTATGGCATCAGTTCGGCGAGCGTGAGCACCTGGGCGACGGTGAGTACCGGACGTTCCTCGGAATGCTCCTTGCCGGCTCCTTTTATTTGACATGGATTGCGTGCGATCAGCTGATCCTCGGCAACGGCTGTCATGAGGATCGCACGAAGCAGCCGGTATGCTTTCGCTGCCATGGTCTGTGACAGCCCACCCGCGATGAGTGTCGCCCGCCATTTCCGGACAACCGAGGTGGCGATCTTGTTCAGTGAGAACTCGCCAAGATACGGCTCAATATAGTTCGCCAGCAGTCGGCGGTAAAGCTGCGCGGTGCTCGGCCGCAGTCCAGGACGCTCAGTAATCCAGCGCTTCGCGTAATCGGCTAGCTTGACCGTGCCCCTCTTCGGGTCTGCCCAGTCATCCTGGGCGAGCCGAGCCTCGATCATGCTCAGGGTGCGCTCCGCGTCGCGCTTCTTCTCAAATGTCCGGGGCATCGATCGCAACTGGCCATCCGGTCCCCGGTAGCGGACCTGCCAACGGCCCGAGGGAAGCTGGCGGAGATTGCCGAACCGCCGACGTCCCTTCTTATCAGCCATCACGCCACACTCCGCAGCTCACGCACAACCACCTCGGCACCGAGCGGTTCCACCCGGCTCTCGGCTAGCCACTCGTCGAGATCGGACAGCGCGAAGCGCACATGGCGGCCGATGTGGTGGAACGCGATCCGGCGCTCTGAGATCAACCGCCGCACGAACCGCTCGGAGGTGTTCAAGTAAGCGGCCGTCTCTGAGACGGTCAGATACTGCTGCATGGTTGCTCCCCCTCAAGCTGCTTGATCGTGAGTTGCCGAACGGTTGGCGGGTGGCTGGCCGGTGGCGAGTTGGGCGGCGGTGTATTCGGCTTTCCATCGCTGTCGTTTGGCGATGGCCTGGAGCAGCAGCACCGGCCGGGGTGGTAGTCGGGATCAGCGGGCGCGGTGCGCTCCCACCGGTAAGGACCCTCGTCCGGGCCGCGGGTGGGTTGGATGCCAGCGGCGTGGAGGAGTTGCCGAACGAATTCGCCACGTTCGGCCCGGTGATCATCTTGGGTTCCTAATGTATCACTATGTAGTACATGACTGCTGGCATGCTTCCCCGTTGCACCGTCCGCCGCGCCGCCATCTACTGCCGGATCTCCATGGACCGGGCAGGCGCGGGCCTCGGTGTGGCCCGCCAGGAGGAAGACTGCCGCGCCCTCGCGGAACGCCTGGGCTGGCCAATCGCGGGCAAGTCCTACGTCGACAACGACGTCAGCGCGTACTCAGGTAAGCCCCGGCCGGCGTGGCAACAGCTGCTCAGCGACGTGGAATCCGGCGCTGTCGATGCGGTGCTGTGCTGGCACGTCGACTGGCTGACCCGCAGTCCCCGGGAGCTGGAAGACGTGATCGACCTGGCGGATAGGCACGGGCTGGCGCTGGCCACGGTCACCGGTGACATCGACCTGGCTACCCCGACCGGGCGCATGGTGGCCCGGTTGCTGGGTGCCTCGGCCCGGTACGAGTCCGAACACAAGGGGAGCGCCAGCGCCGCCAAATCCAGCAGGCCGCGGAAGCCGGTCACCAGGTCGCCGGGGGCAGGCGCCCCTACGGCTACGCGCTGGCACGCGGTACCGGGCGGATCACGGCCAGCGTCGATCCGGTCGAGGGGCCGATCGTGGCCGAGTGCGCCGCCCGGGTGCTGGCCGGTGAGTCCATCGCCTCGATCACCCGCGATCTCAACGCGCGCGGGGTGCTCACCTCAGCGGGTAACCCGTGGAACCGGACCACGCTGCGGCGCATGCTGTGCAGCGCCCGCATCTCCGGACGCCGGGAGTACATCCCCGGTGACTCCTACACCGGCGTGCGGCCGCTGGTCGGCGAGATCGTCAGCGCCACCTCGGACTGGCCCGCGATTATCAGCGCCACTGATTCCGACCGGCTCCGCACGCTGCTCACCCGGCCTGAGCGACGCCTCACGACCGGCGGGGCCCGTAAACATCTTTTATCTGGGATTTTGCACTGTTTTCGCTGCGGGCAGCCGATGGTGGGCAGGTCCTCGCGCGGCGTGCTCCGCTACGTGTGCAATAAGAATCCTGATGGTGGCCGGCCCGCGTGCGGGAAGATGTTCATCACCGCCGCGCCCGCTGATGAGCACGTCCGGGACATGGTGCTGGCGGCATTGGGTGACCCGGAGATGGCCGCGCGGCTGCGGGCCCGGGATACCGAACCGGATGATCTGCATGCCCGCATCCGGGCCGGCGAGGATGAGCTAGAAGCTCTCGCGGCGGACCACGGCAATGGTGAGATCTCCCGGGCGGAGTGGAAGGCCGCGCGGTCGCCGATCGCTGCCCGGCTGGACAGCATGCGCCGGCAGTTGGCCGCACCACCCAGGTCAACGCCTTAGACGGCTTCATTGGCCCGCTGGAGGTGATGCGGACCCGCTGGGAGACCTCGAATGTCTCCCAGCGGCGCGCGGTGGTGATCGCCGCGCTGGAGAAGGTGTTGGTGCTGCCGGGAATGACGGGGAACCGGTTCAACCCCGCCCGGCTCGACCTGGTGTGGCGGGCCTGAGGCCGGGGCTCGACACGGCTGGGTGATTGGGCGCCAAAAGCCCATTGAAAGCCCGAACCACATAGTATGTAGTCCTGTGGAAAGCTAGCACATCATAGTATGTAGTCCTGCGGAAAGCTGGCATCGCACAACTTCGTGCGCATTCTTGCCGCTTGACTAGGGTGCGCGAAGATGGTTTCATCCGGGATACGCAATCAGCGTGCCCTGGATGGGGAAGACACCCGAATGCGCACGGCAACGAAAACGGCCGCGAAAATTCCCGCGGACCTCGGTGGACGACTCCGCTACTTGCGGCAATGCGCCGGATTATCGGCTGAGCAAGTCGGAGTCGAAATGGGGCTCACCGCCCGCGTCATCGGCGACTGGGAACGTAATTATCGAGAGCCCAGACTATTTTATCTCGGACGCCTCACCGCCCTTTACGGAGTGCCCATCTCTAAGCTGATCGACGCCGAAGTAATCGCCCGGTGAAACCGTGTGGTACACCGCCGAGCAATTGACCCGGCTACGCGCCGAGGTGGCCGCATCCCGCGCCAGACAAGGCCTTCCCCCCACCATTAAGGATCCAGGGATCTTGGAGCGCTGCGCCGCTGTATTCCGGCTGATAGCCCCCAGCGAGCTGGCGATGCCCAAGCGGCGCAAACGCCGCCGTCACAGGCCGGGTAGCGCCCACACCGATCAGGAGGGCAGCGCAGCATGAGCCCACCTACGCGGAGCGGGGCTCCGCCACCACGCGGCGCCCCACCCCCAGCGAATCCGAGCCGCCACCCAGCCGCCGGACCAGGCCACGATAGTCCACCAGCCGCACGAACGGTGGCCGAAGTGTCCACAATGGACATACCTACGCAGGTGCCGGTGAGCGGACTCGATCACCTCGACCATGACGACGTTGAGCTGCTCGCCGAAGTCCATCGGATCACGGACCGCATGATCGATTTGGCCGGTGGCTCCATCCCACGATTGGGGTCGGCGGCATGGTGGTCCGCACCACCGCTCGCCCGGCTGGCCGGGTTGCTGGCGCTCGCCGAGGCCAGGATGGTCGAGGACCCCGCAGTGTTTGCCGCTGACCAGGTCAAGGCTGTGTCGGTGGCGATCTCCAGCGGAGCGGACTGGTCAGCCATCGCCTGTCGCCACGTCCCGCATACCGAGCTAGCTCGGCGCAGGGCTGAGCTGGGGCCACTGTGGCAGCCATACCCTGGCGGGACCGGTCGCATGGGACTCCAGCAGCGAGGAGAGCGCGGCGTGACGGCCAGCGTGCCGCCCCGGCCCCGGCTGTCCCCGCTGGGTGAGCGGGTACTACGGGAGCGCGCCCAGGTCGCCGAGCGGTTTATCCGCGAGCATGGCCTAGCCGACCGCAATGGGGTAATGGAGACCCCGCCGCAGCTGTCGCCGCTCGGTGAGGCTGCCGCTGCGCTGTGTCCCGGTGCCGGTCTGCTCGATGAGGTGGCCGCGTTCCTGGCCCGGTTCGTGGCGTTCCCGTCCCCGGCTGCTCTCACCGCAGCTGTGTTGTGGGTCGCCCACGCCCACGCGATCGATGCCGCCGAGTCCACCCCGCGGATCGCATTCCTGTCCCCGGAGCCGGGTTCGGGAAAGACCCGCGCCCTGGAGGTCTGCGAGCTGCTGGTGCCCCATCCCATGCACGCGGTGAACGCCACCCCGGCGGCACTGTTCCGCGCCGTGAAGGACCTGGCGAGCAGGCCAACGATCCTCTTCGACGAGATCGACACCGTCTTTGGGCCCAAGGCCAAGGAGAACGAGGAGATCCGCGGTCTGTTCAACGCCGGGCACCGCCGCGGCGCCGTGGCCTACCGCTGTGTTGGGGAAGGCACCCGGCAGAAGGTGGAGCCCTTCCCCGCCTATGCTGCGGTCGCGCTGGCCGGTCTCGGCGATCTGCCGGACACGTTGATGAGCCGGGCTGTGGTGATCCGGATGCGGCGGCGGGCTCCCGGTGAGCATGTCGAGCCCTTCCGGCATCGGATTCATGCTGCGGAGGGTCACGAGCTGCGCGAGGCACTCGCCGAGTGGACCGCCAGCGTGGCCACTGAGCTGGAGACCGCGTGGCCAGCCATGCCGCCGGGAATAACTGACCGGCCCGCCGATGTTTGGGAACCGCTGCTGGCCATCGCCGATGCCGCTGGCGGCAGCTGGCCGGACCGGGCCCGGCGAGCGTGCGTCACCGGAAACGGTAGCCGCGACGTGCCCGATCTGCGCCAGGCCGTTAGCCGGTGACACCATCCCGGTCGCGAGGCAGGTAGCGCTGCCAGGCGTCGTGGAGGTCTTCGCGGCGGTATCCCCGCACCGACGCGTCGGCGATCTTCACTTTGGTGGAGGTGATGCCGTAGGGCTTGAGCCGGTGGGCCAGCCCCCGGGAGTCCAGTGCCTTACCGCGCAGGTCCGACCACGGCGACTCATCTAGTCCCCGCAGGCGCTCCAGGATGGTTTCTGTGCTTATCCGGTCGGTGGTGCCGAACACGGTGCGCAGGTCGGCCAGCAGCCGTAATCCGGCGCATGGCGTATCGGGTTTCGTGGGCAACCTCGGATCACATCATCTCGTGGTTATGTTCGGAGTGTCCAAGATCGCCCGCCGCACACACTCCCTGTGCGCGGGCGAACCCGGACCGGAGATGACCAGCGCGCCGCGCGATGAGTTCGAGCGCGTCGTCGCGGGCGCTGGTGTCGCCATCGTTGGCGATGCCGTGGTGAGCCCGGGGTGGTGATCACGCGGTGAACGGTCGCTCATGTCTCCGGTTTTTTCTCCCCGCCACGCGCCGGGGATGGCGCGGGAGTATTCGCGGTCGCGCAGCCGGTAACCGCATGCCCGGCCGCAGGTGCGCTGGCGGGGATCCCCGCATGATATCTCTCTGCGCGAAATCCGCGCCGGTACCCGGTTGATCTTGACCGCGCACGCTGAGTGATCGGTGACGATGCGTGGTCGCCGGTGCAGGGTTCGCCAGGTGGTCACTGAGGCTTATTCACGCGGAGCGCCAGAAGTGGAGCGCGATAACGGCTGAGATCGTTTCGGGGAAGGTGCCGATCGGCCGCCGGTAGTCGGTGTCCAGGATTCGC
>DASTBN010000590.1:0-2612 GCA_035712045.1 Pseudonocardiaceae bacterium | reverse complement strand
CAGGGCGCGGTCAACCCGCACGAGGTGCTCCGCATCCTCGGCTCCCGCGAGGTGCAGCTGCACCTGGTGCATGAGGTCCAGGAGGTGTACCGGTCGCAGGGCGTGTCGATCCACGACAAGCACATCGAGATCATCATCCGGCAGATGCTCAAGCGGGTGAACGTGCTGGAGTCCGGCGACACCGACCTGCTCCCCGGGGAGCTGGTCGAGCGCCCGCGGTTCGAGGAGATGAACCGGGGCGTGGTGGAGGAAAGCGGCACGCCAGCCGCCGGCCGGCCGGTGCTCATGGGGATCACCAAGGCCTCGCTGGCCACCGAGTCGTGGCTGTCCGCGGCCTCGTTCCAGGAGACCACCCGGGTGCTGACCGACGCGGCGATCCACGCCAAGTCGGACCCGCTGCTGGGGCTGAAGGAGAACGTGATCATCGTGAAGCTGATCCCGGCCGGTACCGGGATGCCCCGCTACCGCAGCTTCCGGGTGGAGCCGACCGAGGATGCCCGGGCGGCGGTGTACCCCGCGGCGAGTTACGAGGAAGCTCCGGGCTACGCGTTCGGCCAGCCGTCCGCCGAGTCGATCCCGCTGGAGGAGTACGACTTCGGCACCTACAACCGCTGATCGCGCCCGGTGCGGGGGAGTCAATCTTCCCCCGCACCGGGAATTCAGCGAGATCCCCCGTTGTTTTGACCATCGCGGGAACCGTTCGGTACCCTGGGTTTTCGTGCCCGTGACGCGGGCACGCACTACGGGCTGCGATTCCCCGCCGGAAAGGCTGGAATCGGCAAACGGCCCGCGTGTGTAGGACTTCCCTTTCCGAATGTCCGGCCCTTGCCGGGGCCGGTGCGCCGTGGTGACAGCGACACGCCCGACCACGGGGGTCGGAGAGGCCGGAAAACGAGCAGGTCAGGTTCGTCAACGACGCGCCTGAAGCCCCAGAACACGACATTGAAGACGGAGACGCGGTGCCCACCATCCAGCAGCTGGTCCGCAAGGGCCGCCAGGACAAGGTAGCCAAGACAACGACCCCGGCGCTCAAGGGCAGCCCCCAGCGCCGCGGGGTCTGCACGCGCGTCTACACGACCACGCCCAAGAAGCCGAACTCCGCGCTCCGCAAGGTCGCCCGGGTCCGGCTCACCAGCCAGATCGAGGTCACGGCCTACATCCCGGGCGTCGGGCACAACCTCCAGGAGCACTCGATCGTGTTGGTGCGTGGCGGCCGGGTGCGCGACCTCCCCGGCGTGCGCTACAAGGTCATCCGCGGCTCCCTGGACACGCAGGGAGTGCGCGACCGCCGGCAGGCGCGCAGCCGCTACGGAGCCAAGAAGGAGAAGAGCTGACATGCCGCGCAAGGGACCCGCGACCAGGCGGCAGCTCGTCACCGATCCGGTGTACGGCTCGCCGCTGGTGACCGCGCTGGTCAACAAGGTGCTCCGGAAAGGCAAGCGCTCGCTCGCCGAGCGGATCGTGTACGGCGCGCTGGAAGGCGCCAAAGAAAAGACCGGCAATGACCCGGTCGTGACGCTCAAGCGCGCGCTCGACAACGTGAAGCCGACCCTGGAGGTCCGCAGCCGCCGGGTCGGTGGCGCCACCTACCAGGTGCCGGTGGAGGTCCGTGCCTCCCGCAGCACCACGCTCGCGCTGCGCTGGATCGTCGCGTACTCACGCCAGCGGCGCGAGAAGACGATGACCGAGCGGCTCATGAACGAGCTGCTCGACGCGAGCAACGGCCTCGGGGCGAGCGTGAAGCGCCGCGAGGACACCCACAAGATGGCTGAATCGAACAAGGCCTTCGCCCACTACCGCTGGTAGCAGGGCAAGCCCCGCCAGGCAGAACGGATGGCGGGGAGACGACGAGAGAACAAGGAAGCAAGCAGTGGCCACCCAGACCGGCGTAGACCTCGCCAAGGTCCGGAACATCGGGATCATGGCGCATATCGACGCGGGCAAAACGACCACGACCGAGCGCATCCTGTTCTACACCGGCATCAACTACAAGATCGGTGAGGTCCATGAGGGCGCGGCCACCATGGACTGGATGGACCAGGAGCAGGAGCGCGGTATCACCATCACGTCCGCCGCGACGACCACTCACTGGCGGGACCACACGATCAACCTGATCGACACGCCCGGCCACGTCGACTTCACCGTCGAGGTGGAGCGGTCGCTGCGGGTGCTGGACGGGGCGGTGGCTGTCTTCGACGGCGTAGCCGGGGTCGAGCCCCAGTCGGAGACGGTCTGGCGGCAGGCGGACCGGTACGGCGTCCCGCGGATCTGCTTCGTCAACAAGATGGACCGGGTCGGCGCGGAGTTCCACCGCTGCGTGGACATGATCAGCGACCGGCTCGGTGCCACCCCGCTCGTCATCCAGCTGCCCTGGGGAGTCGAGTCGGACTTCCGCGGCGTCATCGACCTCGTCCGCATGCGCGCCCTGCTCTGGCAGACCGAGGGCAAGGGCGACAAGTACGACATCGTGGCGATCCCCGACCACCACGTCGAGGCGGCCCGCGAGTGGCGGGACCGGCTGATCGAGACCATCTCCGAGAACGACGAGGAGATGATGGAGCTGTACCTGGAGGGCGCCGAGCCCGACGTGGATCAGCTCATCGCCGCGATCC
>DASTBN010000589.1:0-7024 GCA_035712045.1 Pseudonocardiaceae bacterium | reverse complement strand
GACGATCTTGTCGACGAACCGCTGGACGTCCAGGATCACCTGCTGCTCGACCAGCAGAGTCCGCCCGCCGACCAGGAGAGCAGAGAGCAGCTGCCAGAGCGAGATGTCGAAGCACTGGGGTGCGGTCTGGGCCACCACCTGGCCCTCGCCGATCCCAAGGTCACGGATCTTGGCGTAGAGGTGGTTGAGCATGCCCGCGTGCTCGCACATGGCGCCCTTGGGCTCGCCGGTGGAGCCGGACGTGAAGTAGATGTAGGCGAGCTGGTCCGGTGTGACGCGCACGCCGAGGTCGCCCTCGGGGTAGTCCTGGTGGTAGGCGGTGTCAATGAACAGCGTCTGGACGCTGGGCAGCGTGTCCAGGGCCGCTCCGAGCGTGCTGGTGCTGCCCGGTTCGGTCAGCACCAGCTGGCACCCGGCCCGGGAGAGCGTCTTCGCGATGCGATCGGCCGGGAACTGCGGCTCGATGGGCAGATACACCCCGCCCGCCTTGAAGATCGCGATGACAGCGGCCATCCAGTCCAGGTTGCGCCCGGTCACCACGGCGACGACGCCTTCGCGGCGCAGCCCCCGGGCCAGCAGGGCCCGGCCGAGCAGGTTGGCCCGGATGTTGAGTTCCCGGTAGGTCCATCGCTGGTCACCGCAGACGGCCGCGATGGCGTACGGGTGTGCCGCTACCCGCTGCTCGAACAGCTCGTGGAACCGGCGATCCGGCAGCTCCCGGCGCGCTCCGGCGAGCCCGTCGATCTGGAAGCGGAGTTCCTCGGCGGAGAGCAGGCTCTGGCGGCTGTGCTCGGCATCCGGATCGGCGGTGATCAGCGTGAGTGCGCTGCGGTAATAACCAGCGATCCGGGCCGCGGCGTCAGCGTCGAGCACGTCGGTCCGGTACCGCAGCCGCAGCCCCAGCTGGCTCTCGTGGTGTGAGATTCCTGCCCACAGCACGAGGGCCTCGCCGGAAGCGCCACCGCTGCCGGTTGGGTCGAACACCGTTTCGAATGACGGTCCGGTCTGGCCCAGCTCGCGTCCGGGGTCACCGGCCGGGAAGTCCTTGTGCGCCAGCTCCGCCCCGGCCCGGTGGGCCTCTCGCAGCAGCGCCCGCCACGAGCGGGGTTCGGTGCTCAGCCGGCAGGGCGACGGCCGGACGCCTGCTGCGGCGACGTAACCGGTCACGACCTCCCGCTCCCCGGACAGCGCCGCGAGCACCTTGGCGTGCGCGCCCAGCAGCACCGAGCGCAGCGGCACCGCCAGCTCCACCGCCAGTCGGCGCAACGCCGCCGCGAGCTCGCCGGGGATCCTCACCTCATGCTCGGCGATTCCCGCCACCTGATCAAGGGTCCGCTGCGGCATCACGGTGGACCCGCCTCCGGTGAGCACACCACGCCAGAACTCCCAGCCAGCCCCTGCTCGCGTCTTCATCGTGTCTTCCCTCCCCGCACCGTTGCGGTGCTATTTGCCGCTGACAAAGCGGCGCAACGGTTGTTTCTGGCTGGATTTCCCTCCCGCTGCGCGCGATATGGGATTTCCTCGCCGTTCATGAGAAATGAGCCTGGGGCGAGCGCCTCGCCGTAAAGATCCTCTAGCCAGTTGGTCTGGTAGATGGTGTCGAGGTAGCGTTCACCGAGATCCGGGGCGATGGCCACCGCTGTGAGCTCCGGCGTGTCGTGCCGGGCCAGCCAGCTCATCGCGCCGCTGACCACCGTGCCGGTGGAGCCGCCGAACAAGAATCCTCGTCTGGCCAGGCGATGGCATGCGCGGATCGCGTCTGCTTCCTCGACGTGCATCACCTCGTCCACATAGGACGTGTCGAGCAGCGCCGGACGGATGCTCATGCCCAGGCCGGGAATCATCCGGCGTCCTGGCGCACCACCGAAGCTGACCGAGCCGGCGGTGTCTACCGCGACGATCCGCACCGGCCGGTGCCACTCCCGGAAGTAGCGCGCGCAGCCCATCAGGGTCCCAGTGGTGCCGGCCCCGACAAACAGCACATCCAGCCGCGGGAACTGGCGCGCGATCGCGGGCGCCGTTCTGCGATAGTGGGCTTTCCAGTTGCTCGGATTGGTGTACTGGCTTAGCCATACGTACCGGTCATCGGAGGCACACAGCGCGTGGATGTAGTTGATCCGCGCACCGAGAAGTCCGCCGCTGGCGGCCGGTCTGACGATAATGTGCACCTGGCTGCCCAGCGCCTCCATCAGCCGCCTGGTCGACAGGTTGCAGCGGGAGTCGGTGACGCACAGGAAACGGTATCCTTTGCTCGCCGCTATCATGCTCATCGCCACGCCCAGGTTCCCAGACGAGGATTCGACCAGGATCGATCCAGGCGCCAAGATCCCGTCTCGCTCGGCAGCCTCTATCATCTCGGCCGCGGCCTTCAGCTTGATCGAGCCGGCGAAGTTGAAGCCCTCACACTTCAGAAAGAGTGAGTTCCCGAAGATCGACCGAAGGTCGACGTAAAGCTCTTCCTCGTTGAAGTCCTGAGGAGCGGATATCACTGACACGGCAACCTCGCTTTTTGCGCTTGCTAACTAGCCAACGAACGTCACGTTTTTGATACACGTCGAATGGTTTGCCCGGGGAATTTCGGCGGACTTGGCTTAGGTAAGGCGCCGTAGGCGCGCGTGCGGTTCGGCCCCGCCTGTCCAGTGTGTACCGCCATGACTCTTCCCCAACAAAATCGGCGCCTGGGCTTGGCCTGCCGCCCGGGGTGGTGGTGGGCCAGCCGGCTGTTCCGATAAGGTGACCGGGCTAGATGGGTCCGGTCACATTATCGAGTTACGGACGAGTATCCTTAGCGCTGGAGAGGCAGTCGTCAGCTGCGCGGCTTATCTTCGATATACCCTAAGTCTGGCAGAATACCTAACCCAGATGGTGTACCTACGGGGTTCTCCTACGCCTATGACACGACGGTGACCCCACGCCATGTTCGTATTCGCAAAGAGCTGAATACGGATATTCTTCATGAACGGGACACCGCTCCTGGCCAGGGCTATCGTCCGTGGCGACGCGGACGTGCCTGGTGGGCGCCGGCCTCCTGGCCGCCTGCGGCCTTCGGTTACGACGCGCGCGCCGCGAGATTATTGTGAATTCCCGGGGCTGGTGGGGAGCCTGGGGCATTCGCCACGTACGGAATGGTGGCGGTGAGTCGATAGCCGCCCGGCTGATGGGGTCCCGCGTGGAGGGACCCTCCGGCCGCGTCGACCCGCTCGCGCAGGCCGGTGAGGCCGCGGCCAATGGATAGCGTCTGTCCCCGGTGCGCCGCGGCAAGGTTGGCGTCGTTGTCGATCTGGATGAACAGCCGCTCGGTCTCCCAGGCTAGTCGCAGTCTCGGGTTGGAATCCTTGCCGGCATGCTTGAGGACGTTAGTCAGGCCTTCTTGCACGACCCGGTACGCGGCCAGGTCCAAGCTCCGTTCCAGGTCGCGTGGCGTGCCCTCAATGTTAATTGTGACTGGCATTCCGGTGGCCTGAAGCGTGGCGAGAAGTACGGTCATATTGGCTAGTCCGGGCTGTGGACTCGGCTCGCCGGTACCCGTAGCGCTACGATCGAAGTCGCTGGCCTCCAGTAATCGGAATAGCTGCCGCAACTCGGTCATCGCCTGTTTGCCGGTGGCCTCGATGTTCGCCAGTGACTGCATGACCTGGGAGAAGTCGGTTTTGGCGATCCGGGCCGCTCCGGCGGCCTGCAAGACGATCGCGGTCACGGCATGGGAGACGATGTCGTGTAATTCTCGGGAGATCCGTCTCCGCTCGGTGGCCAGTACTTCCGCTTCTCGGGCCTTCTCTCGCTCATGCTCTAGGCGTTGGACATGCTGCCGGAGGGCCCTCGACACCCGGCCCGCGCACCACATCACAATGGACATCACGTAAAGGAAGAAAATACCCGCGATAAAGGGGAGGATTCTTACGGCCAGGGTCGAGCGATCGATGAGCGCTGTCCCGGCGGCGGCGATTCCGGTGGGAATGAAAGACGCCAGCAGCGCTAGCAGGGAGATTGTCCGGCCGTGATGGACGGAAACCGCGTACAGGGCGGCGAGAATTCCCGCGACAGGGGCGTAAAGATACATGAATGGCCACGCGGCCATGGTGACTACCCATTGAATGGCAAAGACTGTCATCGGTGCACTGTCGCGCCAGGCTAGAGGCAGGAGCGTGACCAATCCGTATAGCCACGGAAGGGGTAGCCATGGCTTGTCCGCCACTTCGCCCAGCCGGGACCAATTGGAAAAAATTGAAAAATTGAGGAGAAAGAGCGCTGAGGACAGGAGTAATTCCTGTTCCCGGGAGGGTGACGTGCGGAGGCGGCTCGGTACCCAATCCGAGATTCTCATCAGCCGCCTCCCGAAGGCTGATTCCAGTGTGACGATCGCGGTCTATGAACTCGCATCACGGCTGACCGTTCAGGGGCAGATGCCGGGCCGATCTCCGCAAGGTGAAAAGTGGAAGACGGGTCCCGCATAATTATTGGTAAACGCGGTTGTTGTCGTTGTCGCCCCGGCGAGGGCCGAGAAGGAGGCCAGGAGGACCGCCGCAATCGCCGCCATGGCGCGTCCGCGTAATACCTGCGGATAGGTGCTTCTCGGGGACCCATCCACGGGAGGTGCCTCGGGGGTGATCATCACGTCTTCCCCTCCCCGCCTGCGTGCCAGGCGCGCGGGCAATCACCTGTTAGTGTTCCATGTGTCTCGACTTGATGCAACCATCATTTATGGTATGGCGGTGTCATTCTTGCTGGCGGCTAGGCTCCACGATCACCGCTGAGATGTAGCAAGCATCCCAGCTACCTCATCCGATGTAGCTCCACTACATAATCTGGAGTAGGCGCACGGTTTGAGTCTGGCGCGTAGCGGTCTCTGTAGGTGGTGTCGCGTTGGCTGAATTCAGGCGGGCTTAGCTACTTCGGATCACACCAGAGCGAGAAGCGCATGGTCCTGGAGAGTGGTCTCCCCGTTCCATGGCGTCGTCTTCGGCGGCATAGCCCGCGACATCACCGGCACCACCGCGCCCGATGACCGGCATAGTGGTCATATTAGAGGTGAGGCGGTGCCGATGCCTCACCTAGACTCGGCGGGCGTGACCACAGCGAAGCGACCCGTCGTCCTGATCGCCGAGAAGCTGGCCCCCTCGGTGCTGGACGTCTTCGACCACGAATTCGACGTCCGGCACGTCGATGGCACCGACCGGCCCGCCCTGTTCGGAGCCCTAGCCGACGCCGACGCGCTGCTGGTGCGCTCGGCTACCCGGGTGGACGCCGAGGCGCTGCGCCACGGCCCCCAGCTCAAGGTCGTGGCCAGGGCCGGGGTCGGCCTGGACAACGTCGATGTGCCAGCGGCCACCGAACATGGGGTGATGGTGGTCAACGCGCCCACCTCCAACATCGTCTCAGCGGCCGAGCACGCGATCGCGCTGCTGCTCGCGGCCGCCCGGCGCGTCCCGGCGGCTGACGCGAGCCTGCGCGGCGGGCAGTGGAAGCGCAGCGCGTTCAGCGGTGTCGAGCTGTACGGCAAGACCATCGGCGTGGTGGGCCTGGGCAAGATCGGCCAGCTGGTCGCCCAGCGGCTGAGCGCCTTCGGTACCACGCTGATCGCCTACGACCCGTACGTGTCCCCGGCCCGGGCCGCGCAGCTGGGCATCGAGCTGGTCGAGCTGGACGAGCTGCTGGCCCGCGCCGACGCCATCTCGATCCACCTGCCCAAGACCCCCGAGACACTCGGGCTGATCGGTGCCGATCAGCTGGCTAAGACCAAACCCGGCGTGCTGATCATCAACGCCGCCCGGGGCGGCCTGGTGGACGAGCACGCGCTGGCCGAGGCGGTGCGCGGCGGCCAGGTCGGCGGGGCCGGGATCGATGTGTTCAGCACCGAGCCGTGCACCGACAGCCCCCTGTTCGGCCTCCCGCGGGTGGTCGTCACCCCGCATCTGGGTGCCTCCACCACCGAGGCTCAGGACCGGGCGGGCACGGAGGTCGCCCGCAGCGTGGTGCTGGCGCTGCGCGGTGAGTTCGTGCCGGACGCGGTGAACGTGATCGGCAACGGGGTGGGCGAGGAAGTCCGTCCCTGGCTGCCGCTGACCCAGAAACTCGGCACCGTCCTGGCCACCCTGACCACCCGCACGCCCGAGTCGATCACCATCGACGTACGCGGTGAGCTGGCCGCCGAGGACGTCTCCGTGCTGCAGCTCGCCGCGCTGCGCGGCGTCTTCACCGGTGTAGTGAGCGAGCAGGTCACCTTCGTCAACGCGCCGCGGCTGGCGGCCGAGCGCGGGGTCACTATCACCGTGACCAGCGCGCCGGAGAGCCCGACCCACCGCAGCCTGGTCCGGCTTCAGGGCGCGTTCGCCGACGGCAGCGCCTACTCGGTGTCCGGGACCCTGTCCGGGCCATCCCAGGTGCAGAAGCTGGTCGAGGTCAATGGCCGCAACTTCGACCTGCGGGCGGAAGGCGAGTCGATCCTGTTCGAATACCCGGACCGGCCAGGGGTGATGGGCGTCGTCGGCACCCTGCTGGGACAGGCGGGCATCAACATCGAAGCCGCCCAGATCAGCCAGACCACCGCCGGTACCGACGCGATCATGATATTGCGGGTGGACCGGCCGGTGCCCGCTGATGCGCTGGCCACGATCGAATCCTCGATCGGTGCCCACAACGCCCGCTCGATCACGTTTGGCTAACGCCCTGGGAGTGGTGATGCGAGTCCTGGCTCACATCACCACTTTCGGGTCCACCAGACCGGTACGGTCCGTCGGTGCGTCGTGAATGGACCCGGTCAGCGGTCGTGGTACTAGTGCTGATCCTGGTGTCCGCGCTGGGGGCCGGCGGCGCGGCGAGCGGTCAGCTCGATACGCCCGCGCTCGCGGTGGGGCTGCCACCGGCGGCCGGGCTCTCACCAGAACCATGGCGGGGCATGATCAGCCCCAGGGTGGGCGGGCCGGTGACGGTCTTTGTCGAGCTCACCCAGGCCCCGGCCGTGGATGTCTTCTCCGCCGCCCGCGCGTCGGGATCGCCGGTGGCGGTCGCGGCGGCCGCCGCCCGG
>DASTBN010000588.1:0-2537 GCA_035712045.1 Pseudonocardiaceae bacterium | reverse complement strand
CCCCGGAGGAGCTCGACGCCGCCGCAGTCGAGCGGCAGCTCCTCGAGGGCGGCGCGCGCCAGTGGCAATGCGATCTCACCGCGCACCCCCTCGCCACTGCCCTCAAGGCGGCCGCTGAGCCGCTAGGGCGCGTTCTGGATGCGGACTGCTGTCAATGAGCCGCTGAAACAGCAGTCCGCATCCAGAACGCGATATGTGCTGCCGGGTGCTACCTGGCGGGGAGGCGCACGGTTACAGTGAGGCCACCGCCGGGAACGGGTTCGATACGGACCGTGCCGGTGTGGGCGGTGACCACCGCGCGGACGATCGAGAGACCCAGGCCAGCGCCGTCGCGGGCGGTCCGGGCCACCCCGCCGCGGTGGAAGGGCTCGAACAACGCGGGTATCTCCCCGGGTGCGATCACCTCGCCTGAGCTGCTGACCCGCAGCGTGACGTGCTGCCCCGCCGCCGCGGTGCACACCTCCACCCAGCCGCCGCTGATGTTGTGGCGCACCGCGTTCTCCACCAGGTTGCCCACCACGCGTTCCAGTAACGCCGGATCGCCCACTGTCCCAGCGGGGGTGATCTGAGTGCTCACCCGTAAACCCCGGTTGCGGGCTTCCGGCGCGACGATCCGCAACGCGGCCTGCGCCAGGCCGGCGAGATCGGCTGGCTCCTGGGCCCGCAGCCCGCCGCTCTCGCTGCGGGCCAGCACCAGCAGGCCGTCCACCAATTGCTGCGCGCGCAGCGTCGCGTCACGGATCACCCCGGCCATCCGGCGCAGCTCGGCTTCGTCCGCGGCGGGATCCGCCAGCGTGACCTCCACCTCCGCGCGCACGACCGCGAGCGGAGTGCGCAGCTCGTGGCTGGCGTTCGCGACGAACCTCCGCTGCGAGTCGAAGGCGGCTTCCAGCCGGTCGAGCATCGCGTCGAAGGTGTCGGCGAGCTCAGCCACCTCATCGCGGGGCCCCGGCAGCCGCAGCCGCTCATCCAGCGACTCCGCCGAGAGCCGGCGCGCGGTCGCGGTGACCTCGTGCAATGGCCGCAGCACCTGACCGGTGATCACCCAGGCCAGCAGCACGGTGGCGATCACCGCGAGCAGGAAGGCCACCGACCCCGCGACCAGCACCCGCTGCCGGGCCGCCTCCTGCAGCGCCGCCCCGAGGCGATCGGCGGCCACGGGAACCCCGTCGACCTTGACGGTGCTGCCCGGCGGCAAATCCGGCACGGCGGCGACGACCCCGCCCACGAGCAGCCAGCCCAGCCACAGCAGCAGTGCGCTCACCGCAGCGGACAAACCGGTGGCGAGCAGGGTGAGCCGGGTCCGCAGCCCAGGCCCCCGGCGGGAAGACACCAGCGGCTCAGCCGGGCCCAAGCTCAGCGCTGGGCACACGGTAGCCAGCCCCGACCACGGTCTCGATGATGCCCGGCTCACCGAGCTTCTTCCGCAAGGTCATCACGGTCACCCGCACCGTCGTGGTGAACGGGTCGGCGTTCTCATCCCACACCCGCTCCAGCAGTTCCTCACTGCTGATCACCGCCCCCCTCGCGGAGAGCAGCACCTCCAGCACCCCGAACTCCTTGCGGGTGAGATCCACCGGGGCACCGGAGCGGATGACAGTGCGCCGGGAAGGATCGAGCACCACATCACCGGCGCTGAGCACCGGGGGCACCGCCGGGGTGGCCCGCCGGCCCAGCGCGCGCAGCCGGGCCACCAGCTCGGGGAACGCTAATGGCTTGGCCAGGTAATCATCGGCGCCCAGGGATAGCCCGCTCACCCGGTCGGACACCGCGCCGCTGGCCGTGAGCATCAGCACCCTCGTCACCGCCCCGGAGCGCGCGATCTCAGCGCACAACTGGTCCCCGGACATGCCGGGCAGGTCGCGATCCAGCACCACCACGTCGTAGCGGGTAACCGCGGCCTTCTCATGACCGCTGTCACCGTCGTAGGCGATATCCACCGCCATGCCCTCACGGCGCAAGCCCCGGGCCACCGCGTCAGCCAGCGGCCGCTCATCCTCGACGATCAGTACGCGCACCTCACAACCGTGCCACATCGGGCTGGGGTCATGGCGCGCTGCCCGGGGCCGGCGCCGCGGCGGGCTCGTCAGCAGGCTTGATCAGCCCAGCGGCCCAGCCTGTCACCGCCCGGGCCACGTCCTGCGCGGTCAGGCCAAGATCCGCGAGCACTTCGTCGCGCGAGCCGTGCGCCAGGAACCGCTGCGGGATACCGAGATCACGGAAAGGCACATCGACACCGGCGTCCCGCAAAGCGGCGGCCAGCGACCAGCCGAAACCACCGTGCCGGCCGCTGTCCTCGACACTGACCACCAGCCGGTGCGCTCCCGCCATCCGCACCAGTTCCGCGGGCACCGGCAGCACCCAGCGCGGGTCCACGACGGTGACCCCGATGCCCTGGTCGGCCAGCCGCAGCCCGGGCACGACCTGCAGGATCGACATGTCCCACATGCCGTTGTGGCTGGCCCCGTCGTCGCCGGTCACGCCGGCCCGGTCCAGCACGAAGGTGACCCCACACCGGTGCAGCGCGACGTCCATCA
>DASTBN010000587.1:0-2720 GCA_035712045.1 Pseudonocardiaceae bacterium | reverse complement strand
CGGTGAGCACGGTCGGCGCGCCCAGCTTGGCGTACAACGCGGCGACCCGCTCGGCGGCGTCCTGGGCGTCGCTGCCCACCACGATGCGGTCGGGGTTGAGGAAGTCGTGCACCGCCGAGCCCTCGCGCAGGAACTCCGGGTTGCTGACGACCGCCACGTCCGGGCGGGCCAGCAGCTGCGTGGTGCGCGCCGCAGTGCCCACCGGCACGGTCGATTTGTTGACCACGACGCAACCAGCTGGCAGCAACGCGCGCATCTCGCTGGCGACCGCCTCCACCGCGGAGAGATCCGCCGCGCCACCGGCGCCCATCGGGGTGGGCACGCACAGGAACACCACTTCAGCCTCGGCCACCGCAGCGGCGGCGCCCACGACGAACTCCAGCCGGCCAGCGGCCAGGCCCTGCGCGACGAGCTCTGGCAGGCCAGGCTCCAGGATGGACACCTCCCCGGCTCGCAGCCGGGCCACTTTGGCCTCATCGACATCGGCGCAGACCACCCGGTGGCCGAGCGACGCCAGACAGGCGCCTGTGGTGAGACCCACATATCCGGAGCCGATCACCGCGATCCGCCGCACGAACATGGGCCACTCCCCTCACGTTGTGTTGCCACTATGGTGACATACCGCGACCAGATCTAGAGGTCACCGGCGTAGGGCACGTCGCGCACCCGCTCGGAACTCATCCATTCGCGCAACGCCCGGGTGGCGCGGACATCGTCGGCGTTGTAGGTCAGCAGCCGGGCCCGCTGGGTCAGGTCCAGTTCACCACCGCCTAGCCCCACCGCGTGGGAGTACCAGCGCATCGAGTTCTCCCCGCTGGCCTCCGGGTCGTGCCAGGCGAATCCGGCCGCCGGGGCGATCGTCTTGAGCCCCTTGCCCTGCGGGCAGAGAAACTCGGCGCCGACCGCCTGGTAGAGGTCGATCCACTGATCACTGGAAATGAACTCCCGCACCTCGGCGATGGCCGGGATGCCCGGCTCACCGGCGAAACGCGCCGCGGAGGAGAGCATCCAGCGGTTCTCTGCCTGCTCGTTATAACAGTAGGCGGCGAAACTGAGCCCGAGCCGCGCAGCGCGGCGGCGGACATCACTCAGCCATTGCCAAAACGCGGCGAAGGACCGCGCCTCATCCGGTGTCGGAAGCGGCTCCCAGGTGACGAAAGCCTGGTATCCCTGGGGCATCCCGATCTCAGCGCCGGACAGCAGGCAGCCCCAGAGGTAGGCACCGGCCTCATCGAAACTCTCCATGTCCACATCGACCTCGACGCCGGCCCTGGGCAACACGATGCGCTGGTTGCGCCGCACCAGGGTGAGGTCACGCTGCCAGGCCCGGGCCAGCAGCACCGCGTCACGCACGGAGGTACCAGCCATCGGCACCGGCGGCTCTCCGGCCGGGTCGAGCGCGGCCAGCGCGTCCACAGTGGACACCCCGGCGGAGCGCAACGCGACCGCGTCCTCCCCGCGCAGCACCATGCTGACATCCCGGGACGCCCGCAGCGCCGGGCCGCAGGTCGGCCACCAGGGGCAGGAACGGCATTCGGTGACACGGGAGGGCTGGGCCAGCGGCTGGGCCTCGGTGGCCGCAGCGCGGGCGATGGCTAGCCGATCGGCGAAGCGGGTGTCGTACTCGGACATCGCGGTACGCCCGCCCGGCCAGGTGGGGGCCTCCAGGTTGTGCCAGACGACCACGTCGGCGTCCAGCCCGATCATCCCGCCGGTGGCCCGGCCCCGGGCCCCCAGCCCGGCCGCCCGCAGCAACCGCACCGCGTGCGCTAGCCGCAGCTGATCCCGGGACTGCGGGCGAACCTTGCGATCCGGGTCGATGCGAGCCGCGGCCAGCCTGGGCTGGGTCAACGGGCTGGTACGGGCCCCGCAGCCGAGATCGGTGACCTTGTGCCGCGCGACGAGCACCGGCAAGTAACCTCCCCGGTGACGTACCAGCAGATCCACACCGCCACGCCGCCCGCTGACAGCGTCCGCCGGCAGCAAGCCGCCCCAGACGAGCGGGGTGCCCCGGCGGAGCAGATCCTCGGTGATGGCGCAGCGCCGTTCTGCGGGCAGCTCGGGCGGTACCTCCGCCCAGTCTTCGCGGTGGTACCCGGCCAGGCGATCGGCGACAGCGCGGCGATGCGCGGCGGCGTCGGCGATCCGCCGCTGCATGGCCACATTGAGCGTGGCCCTGGGGGCGCGGACCGCCGCCGGGTCATGTTCCAGATGCACCCGGTGCCGACACCGGGTGACCACAGCCGCATCGAGGAGCACTGCCGAGTTCACAATCTCAGAGTATGGTCCGGCACCGACAATGCGGGCCGTCGGCGCTCACTAGCCGCGCAGGGACCATGATCATGGGCGTGGCATGATCAGTCGACTCGGTGAGGGGCGGGGGTATCCTCGGCGGGCAGTGCGCCCAGGGCATCGAGGGTGACGAGGGCGCGATCGACGCGGCGCCGCAACTCGCGGCGGCTGATCCAGCTCCGCCCGTAGTGGCGGTGATCCTGGGCGAGCATCACCAGCACCGCGAGCGCCTCCGCGAGCTCCTCGCGCTGGTCTACCGCCAGCTCGCGGATGAATTCCAGTTGGGCGTCCACTACCCCATCCAGGAATTCGGCTTCCTCCGCTACGGAGCGGTGCCACCACCTGGAGCTGCCCTGCTTCGCCGCCATACGCACCACCTGAGTGATCGTCCAGTTGCCCGAACCATCGCCAGCCGAAGAGCCCGCGTT
>DASTBN010000586.1:0-6878 GCA_035712045.1 Pseudonocardiaceae bacterium | reverse complement strand
GTGGTGATCAACCGCGTCCGGGCGCGCTCCAGCGAGCACACTTACCGCATCAACGAGCTGCGCGAGATCTTCGGCCCGCTGGTGCTCCCCACCGTGATCCCGGACCGCTCAGCCGTCCAGCAAGCACAAGGCGCCGGGATGCCCATCCAGGGCTGGGGAACCCCCGGCGCCCACGAAGTCGCCGTGGCCCTCGAAGTCCTGCTGGCCCGAATGCTGCGCACCAGCCAGCTGCGCCGACGCACCTCAGCCAACACCACCCACGCCTAACAACACCCCCGCCCTGGGCGTGTCGCGTCCCTCAGCTCTGGCCGGGCTGGGGCTGAGCCTGCGGAGGCAGTACCTGCTTCGGTGCGGCGGGCTGCGGTGCCGATTCACCCGCGGTCACCTCACCCGCGATCGGGGTGCCCCGGATCGACGCGCGGATCTGCTCCAAGCGGGACCGGCCGGCCATATCCAGCGCGGACGCCTGCACCTCCAGCATGCGGCCCTGCACGGAGTTCTGCGCCAGCTCGGCGGCCCCGAGTGCGTTGGCGTAGCGGCGCTCGATCTTGTCCCGCACCTCATCGAGAGAAGGCGTGTTGCCCGGCGCGGCCAGCTCGGTCATCTGGCGCAAGGACGAGGAAACCTGTTCCTGCATTTTGGCCTGCTCTAGCTGGGAGAGCAGCTTGGTCCGCTCCGCGATCTTGCCCTGCAGCACCATCGCGTTGCGCTCGACAGCCTGCTTGGCCTGTTCAGCCGCCCCCAAGGACTGGTCGTGCAGTGTCTTCAGATCCTCCACGGACTGCTCGGCGCTCACCAGCTGGGTCGCGAAGGACTCCGCGGCCTGCTCGTATTGCTGCGCCTTGACCTGATCGCCCTGCCCCCGGGCCTCCTCGGCGAGCACCAGCGCTTGCCGTGCGGACGATTGCAGCTTCTCGATCTCGCCGAGTTGCCGGCTGAGCTTGACCTCCAGCTGACGCTGGTTTCCGATGACGGCGGCGGCTTGCTGGGACAGTGCCTGGTGCTGCCGCTGCGCCTCCTCGATGGCCTGCTGGATCTGCACCTTGGGATCGGCGTGCTCATCGATCTTGGAAGAGAACGCCGCCATCAGGTACTTCCAGGCCTTCACAAACGGGTTGGCCATCTCTCGCGCTGCCTCTCTGCGTAACGCCTCGATTGGGGTCCCAGCCGCACACACCCTGCCAGACCCACCCTCGGAGCCCCCGCTCACCAGCCAAGTCCAGGCACCCAAACCCGTCAGACCGGGCGCGTGCTGACTCCCATGGTGTCAGGTGCATGGCAGCGCTTCCAGCGACCCCAGGGAGAACCTAGGGTAGCCCTGATCCGGCACAGCATCTACCCAGTTCAGGCTGCGACCAGTTCCGCCGCGAGAGTGTCCGGGACCTCGGGCAGGTACACCGGGCCGAGATCGTCGGCCACCCGGCGCAGCAACTCATCCAAGGGCAGGTCAAGGGCATCGCAGATGGACGCGAGGAGCTCGCTGGACGGTTCCTTGCGACCCCGCTCCACCTCCGACAGGTAGCCCAGGCTCACTCGGGCGACCCGGGACACCTCACGCAGCGTGCGATGCTGCGAGGTCCGCGTCCGGCGCAACCGGTCGCCGATGGCCTCCCGCAGCAAGATCATCGCTTTTCCTCCAGGTGTTCACTGAGCCGCTCGAACCAGCGTGCTTGCCCTCCACCGTACTCACCAGTCGGCTGGCCGAGCGTCCGCCGTGGGCGAACGCGGCCACCGCCCCGTGACGCACGCACTTCACCATTCACGGTAACGCGATGGCACCCCGGGCGGAGGCGCGCAAGCGTAGCGCACGCACCACATAGTCGATGCCAGTGAGCACGGTCAGTGCCACGGCGATACCCATCACCACCCAGCGCAGCGGATAGAACGCGGCTGGAAGCGGAAGCACGTACAGCACCAGCGCCACGGCCTGGGTGAACGCCTTGACTTTCCCTCCGCGGCTCACCGCGATCACCCCGTATCCGCGGACCCACAGCCGCAACCCGGTCACGGCCACCTCCCGGCCCGCGATCAGCAGAGTGATCCACCAGGGCAGCTCACCCAGCAGGCTCAGACCGATCAGCGCGGACCCGATGAGTGCCTTGTCGGCGATCGGATCAGCGATCGTGCCGAAGTTGGTGACCAGTCCACGCCGCCGCGCCAGATCGCCATCAAGCCGATCAGTGAGCGAGGCGATACCCAGGATCACCGCCGCAGTCACCCGCCACGCCGGATCGGCGCCGCCCCGGACGAACAAGGCGACCACGAAGACCGGTACCAACACCAGCCGTGACATGGTCAGCACGTTGGCCAGGTTCCACAACGGGACCTCGGCCGATGGACCCGGTTGGCTCACCGTTCGCCGCCGACCGGCGCAATCAACTCCATTGGCTCGACGACAAGATCGATGCCCTCGGCCGCGACCACCCGGGCCCGTATCAGGTCCCCGAGCGCGAACGAGTCTGAGGCAGCGCCAGTGAGCAGGCACTCGCCGTCCACCTCGGGGGCCTGGTGCTCCGCGCGCCCGGTGGCGGTGCCGTCCTGGTGGTCCTCGACGAGCACCTCGGCGATCTCCCCGATCCGCTCGTGCGCGCGTTGCGCGGTGAGCTGCTCGACGAGCTCGCTGATCTGGGTGACCCGCCCGGCGATGGTGTCCTCGTCGTGCCGCCCGGGCAGTCCGGCGGCCTCGGTGCCGTCCTCATCGGAGTAGCCGAATACCCCCACCGCGTCCAGCCTGCCCTCGATCAGGAACCGTTCCAGCTCCGCGACATCAGCCTCAGTCTCCCCCGGGAATCCCACGATCACATTACTGCGCACGCCTGCCCGGGGGGCACGCTCACGGATCTGCCTGAGCAGCGCCAGGAACGCCTCGCGTGAGCCGAACCGGCGCATCCGCCGCAGCACCGGCTCGCTGGCGTGCTGGAACGACAAATCAAAATAGCTCGCCACCCCGGCGGTATCAGTGATCGTGGTCACCAATGTGGGCCGGGTCTCGGCCGGCTGCAGGTAGGACACCCGGGTACGCACGATCCCGGGCACAGCGGCCAGCCCGCGCAGCAGCTCCTCCAGGGCACCGGGGCGGGCGAGGTCCTTGCCGTAGGACGTGGAGTTCTCGCTGACCAGGATCAGCTCGCGCGCACCCGTCCCGGCGAGCCACGCCGCCTCGGCCAGTACCTCACCGATCGGCCGGGAGACGAACGAACCGCGGAAACTGGGTATGGCGCAGAACGCGCAGCGCCGATCGCACCCCGAAGCGATCTTCAGCGGGGCGGCCGGGGATCGCTCCAGCCGCCGACGCGGCACTCGGGGGCCCCAGCCGTGCCCGGGCAGCGTGGGGCCAGCCACCAGAGCCTCTGGCCGGGCCACCGGAGTGATCGGCAGCAGGGTGCGCCGATCCACCGGCTGGTGCGCGGGCACCTCCCGGCCGGCGAGTACCTCACGCAGCCGCCCACCCAGTTCCGGGTAACTGTCGAAGCCCAGGACCGCGTCGGCCTCCGGCAGGCTTCGCGCCAGCTCAGCGCCGTAACGCTCAGCCAGGCAGCCCACCGCCACGACCTTGGCGCCGGTGTCCGCGGCAGCGAGCAGGGTGTCGATGGAATCCTTCTTGGCGGCAGCGACGAACCCGCAGGTGTTGACCACCACGACCTGCGCCGCGCCGTCACCGGCGTCGACCAGCTCCCAGCCGTCTTCGGTCAACCGGCCAGCAAGTTCCTCGGAGTCGACCTCGTTACGGGCGCAGCCCAGAGTCACCAGCGCAGCACGCGGTGACTTCTCTGGACCGGACACCGGCTCAGCGTATCTGCCCGCCTCCGGTGATCAGGCGGACTAGCGGCCAGACTCCACTGGATGGGTCACGCCCATGGTCACATCCGGTCGGCTCAGATACTCCGCGCGCCGCACCTCGTCCATCACGTCGGTAGGTTGTAGAACATGCCACCTGCGATCACGGTACGTCGTGCGCGAGTCGGGGATGTCCGCCAGATCAAGGAGCTGGTGGACTGCTATGCCGACGCGGTGCTGCTGGCCAAGCAGCTGGTGACGCTCTACGAGGACGTCCAGGAGTTCTGGGTGGCCGAACGGGACGGCGGGGTGCTGGGCTGCGGCGCGCTGCACGTGCTCTGGGAGGACCTGGGCGAAATCCGCACCCTCGCGGTGCGCGCCGACGCCGCCGGCCAGGGAATTGGTCAAGCGCTAGTCGGCCGACTCGTAGCGCACGGCCGGGCGCTCGGGTTGCGCCGACTGTTCGTCCTGACCTTCGAGAAGCACTTCTTCTCCCGGTTCGGGTTCCAGATCATCGAGGGAACTCCGGTGACCCCGGAGGTCTACGACGAGATACGCCGCTCGCACGACGAGGGCATCGCTGAGTTTCTCGACTTGCCTTATGTCAAGCCCAATACCCTCGGCAACATCCGCATGCTCCTCGAGCTCTAGGGCGCCGGTCTACTCAAGCTCGGCGGGGTCCCCGCCGCGGATCAGGTAGAGGACACCATCGAGCTCCTCCGGTTTGATCAGCACATCGCGGGCCTTGGATCCCTCTGAGGGACCCACCACGCCCCGGCTTTCCAGGAGATCCATCAGCCGGCCCGCTTTGGCGAATCCGACCCGTAGCTTGCGCTGGAGCATCGACGTAGACCCGAATTGCGAGGTCACCACCAGCTCAGCCGCCTGCAGCAGCACGTCGAGATCATCGCCGATGTCCGGGTCGATCTCCCTCTGCTCGCCCGGCTTAGACGCTGTCACACCATCGGTGTAGTCCGGAGTGGCCTGTTCCCTGGTGAAGGTAACGATCCCGGCGATCTCGTCGTCACCGACGTAAGCGCCCTGGATGCGGACCGGCTTAGACGCGCCCATCGGCAGGTAAAGGCCATCGCCCATGCCGATCAGCTTCTCCGCGCCGGGCTGATCCAGGATCACCCGGCTGTCGGTGAGTGAGGAGGTAGCGAAGGCGAGCCGGGAGGGCACATTGGTCTTGATCAGCCCGGTGACCACGTCCACACTGGGGCGCTGAGTGGCCAGCACGAGGTGGATACCGGCCGCCCGCGCTTTCTGAGTGATGCGGACGACAGCGTCCTCGACATCACGTGGCGCGGTCATCATCAGGTCGGCCAGCTCGTCGACGATCGCCATGATATACGGGTAGGGGCGGTACTCCCGTTCCGATCCTGGCGGCGCGGTGATCTCACCGCTGCGCACTTTGCGGTTGAAGTCGTCGACGTGGCGAACCCGGGCCGCTTGCATGTCCTGGTAGCGCTGCTCCATCTCTTCCACCAGCCAGGCCAGCGCGGCGGCCGCCTTCTTCGGCTGGGTGATGATCGGAGTGATCAGGTGCGGAATGCCCTCGTACGGGGTGAGTTCCACCATCTTGGGGTCGATGAGGATCATCCGGACCTCGTCCGGGGTGGCCCGGGCGAGCAGGGAGACGAGCATCGAGTTCACGAAGCTGGACTTGCCGGAACCGGTGGAGCCAGCCACCAGCAGATGCGGCATTTTTGTCAGGTTCGCGGTGACGAAGTTGCCTTCGATGTCCTTACCCAGCCCGATCACCATCGGGTGCTGGTCACGACCCGAGGTCGGCGAGCGCAACACGTCACCGAGCCGGACCATCTCACGGTCGCTATTGGGCACCTCGATGCCCACGGCCGACTTACCCGGGATCGGGGCCAGCAGCCGGACGTTATCGGTCGCCACCGCGTAGGCGATGTTGCGGGTCAGCTGGGTGATCTTCTCGACCTTGACGCCGGGCCCCACCTCGACCTCGTATCGGGTCACGGTGGGGCCGCGGGCGAAGCCGGTGACCTGGGCATCCACCGAGAACTGCTCAAGCACGCCGGTGATCGCCTCGATCATGGCCTCGTTGGCCCTGCTACGGGCCTTGGGCGGGTCGCCCTTAACCAACAGATCAGGTGGGGGCAGCTGGTAGTCGCCCTCGACGACCCGGTGCACTGACATCGCCGGGCCGGGTTTGTCCGAGCCGGGCTTGTCATCGGGCTTGGGCCGCTCCGCGGGTGGCGCCGGTTCCGTCTCGGAAGCGTCGCTGGAACCGCTCTCCTCGGCTTGGGCGGCCTGTCTGCGCCGCGCGGGGCGCCGTAACCGGGTGGCGGGATCGCCGTCGGCGAGCGGGCTATCGGCGCCCGTTATCTCACTATCGGGGTCTTGAGCGCCCGGGTCCTGACTCGGCGGCGCTCCGAGCAACCGGCGGATCCGTTCCGGTACCGATCGGACCGGGGTTCCCGTGAGCACCAGCAGGCCGTACCCGGCCAGCAACGTCAGCAGCGGGACCGCTACCCAGACGGTGAACCCGTGGACCAGCGGCTCAGCGACCAGGAATCCCAGCGCGCCGGCCGCCCGGGCCCGTCCAGCCCCGTCCGCGGGTGACCCAGCCGCGAGGTGCCACAGACCCAGCGTCCCCAGCGTCAACAGCAGCGTGCCCACGCTGCGCCGGGGCCGGGCCGCCGGGACCGGCTCGGTCCTCATCAACGTCACCCCGACGCCAGCGAGTACCAGCGGTAACGCCGCCGACGCGGCACCGAGCAGCGCGCTCAGGGTCTGCTGAAAACCGGCACCGACGGGCCCTCCAGCGGCCCACCACACAGCGGCGGCGGTGATGATCGCCACAGCGACCAGGGCGAGAGCGAGTCCGTCGCGGCGGTGTGCGGGCTCAAGCTCACGGGTACGGCCCACCGTCCTGGCCAGACCACCAACGGCCCGGGCCAGCAGAGACCAGGCCCCGAGCAGGCCCCGGCCAGCGATCCCGCCTCGTGCCCGCCCGCCCGGTGGGCGCCGCGCGGGCGGCCGGGGCCTGGACCGTGGTACCGACCGGCCCGCTGAACTCCGGGACCGCCCGCTCTTGGTGGGTACAGACGCTTGCCCTGCCATCTTCC
>DASTBN010000585.1:0-9214 GCA_035712045.1 Pseudonocardiaceae bacterium | reverse complement strand
CGGGCGAGCTCATCCGCGCCCGCGGCGCCGCCAACCCGTCCCGGTTGTATCTCGAGCCGTGGCTGGCCACCAGTAAGAGCGTGATCTGGGAGTTCAACGCGTTGTACTGGAAGGCACTGAACCTGTGGGAGCAGGTCACGGGCCAGCAATACGAGAAAACCCTGCCGGGCGGGGAAAGCGACGCGCGGAACCGCGACGCGGTACGCGAGATCATCACCAGCCTGTTCGGCCTGTGGGACTCACTCGCCGAGCGCACCGCGTTACCCGATGAGCTGTACGTGATCGAGCTGGGCCCAGGTAACGGTGCTCAGGCCAAGACCTGGCTGGACGAATTCGTCGCGCTGGACCGGGCGCATGGTAAAGAGTATTACCGGCGGCTGCATTACCTGATGTGCGATTACTCACCGCATGTCCTGGAAACAGCGAGGACCGCGGTCGCTGACCACTCCCAGCACGTCAGCTCGTTCGCGCTGGACGCCACCCGGCCCCGCACCGCGCTGGGCTTCCTGGGTTACAAGGTCTTTCTGGTCTATATCTCCAACGTGTACGACAACCTGCCCAGTGACGAGGTCGCGCAGATCGGCGGCCGCACCTACATCGTGCAGAGCCGCGCGTACCTGCCCGCGGCCGCGGCCGCCGAGATAGCGCGGCTGATCTCGGCCCGGCCGGATCAGGTACCGGAATTGCTCGGCAAGCTGCTGAGACTCCAGCCCGCGCTGCTGGCCGAGGCGCTGCCGGCGTTTTTCCCGTCCGTCGAGGCAGCGGTGGAGTTCTGGCGGCGCAGCTGGGCGGCGGTGCGCCTGGAGGAGCGCTACCTGCCCCTGACGGGGCTGGATCTCTACCAGATCGCCCCCACTGTGAGCGGGGAGAATCTGCGGCCCTTGCTGGAATCCGGCGCCGCCATCCGGATGCACGTGAACAACGGCGCGGTGGCCAGCTTCGTGGACACCGTCCCGCTGCTGCATCCCTACGGGCGGCTGATCTGCTACGACCTTTTCGTCACCGACGTGCACGCCTACCGCACCGGGTTCCGCGGTCCCGGCAAATACGACGGCTCCGTGGTGAACTGGCTCAACGGGCCCCTGCTGGCGCATATCGGGCGCCGTAAAGGTTTCGACGTGGATTTCCAGGCCTTCAGCCACCGGAGGGGCACTAACATCATCACCATGACCGCCCAGGTGAGAGATTGAACGCGGATAAGGGACTGACGATGACACCTGTGCTGCCCACCACTGTGGTGGGATCGTACTCGGTCCCCGAGTGGCTGGAGCGGCTCAAAACCGATTACTACCGCAACCGGATCAGCCGGAGTCATCTCCGTGAGATCCACGAAATGGCGATCAAGGCGGCGCTCAAGGATCAGGAAACCGCCGGGATCGACATCGTCTCCGACGGGGAATTGCGCCGCGACAACGACATCGATTATCTGCTGGCGCGAATAGCGGGAGTGCGGATCCCGGTGACCGTCAAGTCGTTCTATTACGACTATTATGACACTCCCGTGGTCACCGAGCCATTACCCGCAGGCTCGCCCGCGCTGGGCCTGGACGAGGATTTCCGCTTCACCCGGGCGCACACCGACCGGCCGATCAAGTTCTCCTTCACCGGGCCCTTCTCGCTGTCCCACCGGGTGCGGAACAAGACCTACGCCAAATCCGCCGACCTGATCCGGGCGCTGGCGCAGGTGCTCAACGCCGAAGCGCGGGCACTGGCCGGGGCCGGGGCGGACCTGCTCCAGATCGACGAGCCATTCCTGGCTGGCTACCCCGAGGACGTCGGGACAGCCGTCGAGGCGATCAACATCGTGACTGACGGCGTCCAGGTCACCTGGGGACTTCACGTCTGCTATGGCAACCGTTACGCGCGGCCGTCCTGGGAAGGGCATTACGACTTCCTGTTCCCCGCGGTGCTCGACGCGAACGTGGACCAGCTGGTCCTCGAGTTCGCGCGCAAGGGCTACGAGGACTTGCCCGTGATCTCCCGCCTCGGCTGGGACCGGGCGCTCGGGCTGGGGGTGGTCGACGTCAAATCCGAGCGGGTCGAGTCCGCCGAGCTCGTCGCCGAGCGCATACGGAAGGCGCTGGATACTTTCCCCGCCGAGAAATTGATCATCAATCCGGACTGCGGGCTCCGCCATTTGCCGGCCGATATTGCAAGGGCAAAGCTGGCCGCGATGGTAGAAGGGACCGTAGCGGTCCGCCAAACCCTAACCCCTGAGCAAGGAGCGTGATCGCGTGACCCAACTGGAGTCCGTTGAGTTTCTCTTTACCTCTGAGTCGGTGACCGAGGGTCACCCTGACAAGATCGCCGATCAGATCTCCGACGCTGTCCTGGACGCCGCCCTGGCGATGGACCCGAACTCACGGGTGGCGTGCGAGACGCTGATCACCACCGGAATGGTCGTGCTGGCCGGGGAGATCACCACTCCCGGCGTGCTGGACTACACCCAGATCGTCCGCGACACCATCTGCGGCATCGGTTACGACAACGGCAGCTTCGGCTTTGACGGGCACAGCTGCGCGGTGCTCACCGCCCTGGACAAACAGTCACCGGACATCGCCCAGGGCGTCGACATGGCCCACGAGCGGCGCGGGCGGCTCTCCGAAGACGAGCTGGACAGCGCGGGAGCCGGCGATCAGGGGATGATGTTCGGCTATGCCACCAACGAAACCCCCGAGCTGATGCCGATGCCGATCGCGCTGGCGCACCGGCTGTCCAAGCGCCTCGCTATGGTCCGCAAGGACGGCACGCTGCCCTATCTGCGGCCGGATGGCAAGACCCAGGTGACCGTGCGGTACCGCGATGGCGCGCCGATCGGGGTGGAGAAGGTGCTGATCTCCACCCAGCACGCCGAGGACGTCACTGCCGAGCGGATCCGGGCGGATCTGTGGAAACACGTGGTGCTGGCTGAGCTGCCGCGCGGTTTCTACGACGAGAGTGAGCTCGCGGAGAACCTGTACGTCAACCCCACGGGGCGGTTCGTCATCGGCGGCCCGGTGGGTGACGCTGGGCTGACCGGACGGAAGATCATCGTAGACACCTACGGCGGGTTCGCCCGGCACGGCGGCGGCGCGTTCTCCGGCAAGGACCCATCCAAGGTGGACCGCTCCGCCGCTTACGCGGCCCGGTATGTGGCCAAAAACGTCGTCGCGGCCGGGCTGGCCGACCGGGCCGAGGTGCAAGTCGCCTACGCGATCGGCGTCGCCCGGCCGTTATCGTTGCTGGTAGAGACCTTCGGCACGGAGCATGTGCCGCGCGCTGCCATCGAAAAGCTCGTCGGCGAGCACTTCGACCTGCGCCCGGCGGCGTTCCGTAGCTACCTGCGGCTGCACCGGCCGATCTACGCCAAGACCGCCGCCTATGGTCACTTCGGCCGCGACGATCCGAACTTCACCTGGGAACGCACCGACAAAGCGGCTGAGCTGCGCGAAGCCGCTGGCCTGCCGTCGAGCACCGAACCAGCTGCGGTCTGAGGAAAGGAGAGCGAGCGGGTGAGCATCATCGTCACCGGATCGATCGCCACTGATCACCTGATGGTCTTCCCGGGCCGGTTCACCGAGCAGATCGTGCCCGAGGCCCTGGACAGCATCTCGGTGTCGTTCCTGGTGGAAGACCTGGCGATCCGCCGGGGCGGAGCCGCGGCGAACATCGCGTTCAACCTGGGCGTGCTCGGGCTGGGACCGGTGCTGGTCGGCGCGGTCGGCGCGGATTTCGCCGATTACGGGCAGTGGCTGTCCGCCCACGGGGTGGATGTGAGCGCCGTGCACGTCTCGCCTACCTTGCACACCGCCCGGTTCCTGTGCACCACAGACTCCGACCAGAACCAGATCGCCTCGTTCTACGCCGGCGCGATGAGCGAATCCCGCGACATCGAGCTCAAGCCGATCGTGGACCGGTTCGGGGGAACGGATCTCGTTGTGGTGGGCCCCAACGACCCCGCCGGCATGCTGCGGCACACCCAGGAATGCCGCGATCTCGGTTATCCCTTCGCCGCTGACCCCTCTCAGCAACTCGCCTCCGTCGACGGCGAGATGATCAAACAGCTGGTGGAGGGCGCGGCCTACCTGTTCACCAACACCTACGAGCGGGGCCTGCTCGAGCATAAGACCGGCTGGGGCGAGCGGGACGTCCTGGACCGGGTGGGTGTGTCGGTGATGACTCGCGGCGCCAAGGGCGTGACGGTGACCCGGCCAGGCGAGCCGGTCGTCTCGGTGACCCCGCCGCAGGAACTGGTCAAAGCGGATCCCACCGGTGTGGGGGATGCCTTCCGGGCCGGTTTCCTCGCCGGGATGAGCTGGGGCGTGAGTGACGAGCGAGCCGCTCAGCTCGGGTGCATGCTGGCTACCCTGGTGATCGAGTCAGTCGGGACCCAGGAGCACACCTTCGAACCCGGGAGTTTTCTGGAACGGTTCAGCGAAGCCTACGGACCCGAGAGCGCGGCCGAGGTGGCCGGCCACGTGCGCGGGTGAGAACCCTAACGTCGATTCAAGGAGTGCGTTCGAGATGACAGTCGCCGCACCAGGTGCCGCGAAGCTACAGAACCGCGCGGGCATCGATTTCGCCGTCGCCGATCTGAGCCTGGCCGATTTCGGGCGCAACGAGATCCGGCTGGCCCAGCACGAGATGCCCGGCCTGATGGCGTTGCGCCGGGAGTACGCGGATGTCTACCCGCTGCGCGGGGCACGGATCTCCGGATCGCTGCACATGACCGTGCAGACCGCGGTGCTCATCGAGACGCTGGTCAGCCTCGGCGCCGAGGTGCGGTGGGCGTCGTGCAACATCTTCTCCACCCAGGATCACGCGGCGGCCGCTGTCGTGGTAGGCCCGCATGGGAGCGCGGAGGAGCCCCGCGGGGTGCCGATCTTCGCCTGGAAGGGCGAGACGCTGGCCGAGTACTGGTGGTGCACCGAGCAGATGCTGACCTGGCCGGACGGGGCCGGGCCGAACATGATCCTCGACGACGGCGGGGACGCCACCATGCTGGTGCACAAGGGCGCGGCCTTCGAGAAGGCCGGCGTGGTGCCCAGCGCCGACGACAACGACTCCGACGAGTGGAAGGTGTTCCTGGACCTGCTGCGGGCCTCTCTCGCCGAGACGCCGGGAAAGTGGACGGCGATCGGCGAGGGAATCTGCGGCGTGACCGAGGAGACCACCACCGGGGTGCACCGGCTCTACCAGCTCGCGGCGGCAGGAGAGTTGCTGTTCCCAGCGATCAATGTCAACGATTCTGTGACCAAATCGAAGTTCGACAACAAATACGGCTGCCGGCACTCCCTGGTGGACGGGATCAACCGGGCGGTGGACGTGCTGCTGGCCGGGAAATTAGCGCTGGTGTGCGGGTATGGGGACGTCGGCAAGGGCTGCGCGGAGGCGCTGCACGCCCAAGGCGCCCGGGTCGTGGTGGCCGAGGTGGACCCGATCTGCGCGCTGCAGGCGCTGATGAATGGTTTCCCCGTGGACACCCTGGACCACCAGGTCGATCGCGCGGACGTCATCATCACCGCCACCGGCAACAAGGACATCGTGACGGTCGAGCACATGGCCCGCATGAAACATCAGGCGATCCTGGGCAACATCGGGCACTTCGACAACGAGATCGACATGGCCGGGTTGGAACGCCGCTCGGGCGCCCGCCGGTTGGTGATCAAGCCGCAGGTCGACGAGTGGACGTTCCCGGACGGGCATTCGATCATCGTGCTCTCGGAGGGGCGACTGCTGAACCTGGGCAACGCCACCGGTCACCCCAGCTTCGTGATGTCGAACTCATTCTCCAACCAGGTGATCGCCCAGATCGAGCTGTTCACCAAGCACCAGGAATACGACCGCGAGGTCTACGTCCTGCCTAAGGTGCTCGACGAGAAAGTCGCCCGCATCCACGTCGAGGCCCTAGGCGGCCAGCTCACTAAACTCACCAAAGACCAAGCCGAATACATCGACGTCGACGTAGAGGGCCCCTACAAACCCACCCACTACCGCTACTAGCCATCTCACCAGCAAGATCGCCGTTTCGGTGTCAGAGGTGACACATTTTGTCGCTTACGACACCAAAACGGTGATCTTGGCTGTGGGCGCGCGTTTCGCGCGGCTCAACGCCGACGCGGTGGCGATGCTGAGCGGGCTGTACACGGCTCCAGCCTGAGCGCCACTATATCCGTACCGCGACCAATCGCTGGCTTGGTGTAACATCTGCGCCCCCCCATCCGATTGTATAGAACTACAGGTCTGTGCGCCGGTACCGTACGGTCGGCTGGAGATGGAGGGGGAGTCATCCTGGATGGCCACGCCAACGCTGGTCTTTCAATACGGTAAGGCTGAGGTTCTCAGCTTCATCGCCCTTCTTGTGCGACGTCCATCTCGTGCGGACCATCGTCTTCCGCTGATCTGGCTGAACGATCGCGGCAGCGGTGTCGAGATTCTCGATGCGCTGGATGGTCAGCTGGACGGATCGCGGCCATACAAGGTGCCGAACGTCCGGGTGGGAGCCGACGAGGCGGTAAATCTTGATTTTCGCCAGCTGTTGTCCTTCCTCGCTCGGAAGCTGAATGTCCCGGAGTTTCGTGAACGGTTATGGTTTCGGCACTACGGTTTGGCTGAGTGGCTATTGGAGCAAAATCTCGCCGAGCCGGGTAGCGCAGATCCGCCCACGAGGCTCGTCGGGTTGTTGCGAGACCGGTATCGTACATCTGGAGATGGCAATAACTCTCCCAGTGGTCGCGCTGCCGTCGCGGCCTCAGCCAATCCCCTTGAAGCGATCTTCAAGTTTCTGATGTGGCTGGTTCTGCACATGGCGCCCAACGTGTTGTTCCGCGCTACCGTGTCGGGAAGAATACCCGGGATTGGGCGGCAATATCGGTGGTTCATGCGCCAGCAGTACATGCGGCCATGGCAGTCGGTGGATTTCCTGGGTTTCGCTGAGCGGCTGACCAAGGGTGTTCGTCGGCGACAGGACGACGATGAGATCGACCAATTGCTGGTGCGCGCGTTCCTGGAGGACCTCCGGCGAGCTTATTCGCGTAAACTCTGGCGCATCGAGGGATGGCGGCGTACCGCGTATCCGATTGTGCTCATCGATGAAGCCGCGCCGGGTAGCGGGGGAGCCCGGTTGCTGGAGCTCATCAATAAGGTACGTAACGAGGACGTCCGCAATGAGACCGGGAGAAACGATCCGCTGCTGGTGGTGTGTGCGAGCGATCAGGTTCCATCAACGCCAGATACCGCAGCGGCGGACACCGGTGCCAAGTTCGAAGAACTGGCACGCCGGTGTAAGGATCCAGTTTATGTCAACTCACTTTATCGGGCGTGGGCGGGGGCGCTGCCGGGTAGTAACCGCGCTGTGGCGGACACCGCGTGGTATTTACCTATCTCGCTGGTGGATCAGGGCCACGATGACACTGTTTCGTCGATCGCTGGCCAGAAGATTGAGCCATCTCGGCCGCCGTGGTTCGCTCGGCGTGCCGTCGTGGTCATCGCTGTTATATTGCTTGGGGTAGCGGCGGCCGGCTCGTACGTAGAAACCCATGGTGGCTTTGGCTGCCTGTACAGACCCTTCGGCAGGGTATCGGTCCGTAGTATCGACCACCAATGTATCGGATACAGTGATAGTGGCGGCTACCTGTTTAACGACCAGCCGGAACGGAGCAAGCTGCAGGACGTCCAGGATCTCATTTTCCGGCAGAATGACAGCGCGCGTACAGCTTGGGAGAGAAATCCTCGCCGTCCTTATGTCACGATTGTTTATATCGGTCCGCTGACGGGTCGGCCCGTGAGGCCAAACGAAGAATCTTACGTGGCCGAACGAGAGGATCTCGAGGGCCTCGCGGTCGCGCAATACGAGCAGAACAATCATCCCGCCAGTGACGGTAATTCAGCGCTGCTGGATGTCGTGATCGCTAACGCGGGTTATCAGATGAAATATGTCGGCCAGGTTGTGGACATGGTCGCCGATCTCGCCCGATCGGATCCCACGATGGTGGCCGTGACTGGTATCGTTGAAAGTCGTACCGTTACCGCTAAGGCGCTGCAAAAACTTAATGAGATTGGCCTGCCGGTTGTTACGCCGGGCCTGGGGGCGGACAGGATCTCCGATAACTCGCGGATGTACCTCCAGATCGGCCCGCCAAACCTGGATGAGGCGACGCTAATCTCCGAGTACGCCAAGCGAGAGCTGAAGGTATCTAGGGCCCGGATTTACTGGACTACCGGCACTGAGCCTGACCTCGAAAACGACCTCTACGTGAAAACGCTCATCTCGGATCTTAATAGTATTTTACCAAAAGCTGCGGATAAAACAGCGGGTTCGGCGGGGATCGAGGTGGAGAGCACTGTCAAATTCAGTGGTCAGCGGCTCGATGAAGAATGTGGCTACGACGGACTTCTGATCTTCGCTGGCCGATGGACAGAGTACGGCGAGTTTTTGCAAGAGCTGGAAAAATGCAACGGTAACTATCCTCGTCGTCTAGTGGCGGACGATTCGGTGGCTCGATATCTGGCAAACCCTGTCTTGCGCAGATACGCGCCGGAAAAGCTGCCGATGACGTACGTCTCGAGATCGGCTCTCGGGAGTTGCGGATATCTCAGTGGTCATTCTGGCGATGGTGCTCGTGGGCGATTCTTGCGGATTGTTAGAGATGGAGATAATCTGCTTAGTCCTCAGCGCTGCACGAGTGGCGCTGGTGGGTCCGCTGAGCAGGTCGGTGAGCGGTCCCCCTTGGCGTACGATGCCGCGATGTTGATCATCGATGCGGTCCAGAACTTGGCTGGAAGGCTTCGTCGCGAAGAGTGGGATCCGCGTTCCATTGATCCTGTCGCGGTTCACGCCGAGATGTTCGGGCAATATTCCGTGACACCTGCCGAGCCGAACAAAAAATATACCGAAAAGCCATTTGATGGGGTGTCGGGGAGTATCTGGTTCGACTTGTCGGGTGTTCCGGTGAACAAGCGGATTTCGCTGCTGGAGATACAGAACATTCCCAGCCTGGAGCAGTTACCCGCCGAGGTCTTTCATTGTGGTATCGCCCGGGCTGGTGATGATCCTGCTTGCGGAAAGCCGCAGATCAATGAGAGGTAGTTGTTAGTCGCCGCTGCCCCACTCCAGGACCACCGGGACTGCCGGGCAGACATGCGGCGCCTTAGCGTCGTCGTAGCTCGCGTATCCGGTGTGCGCCACGGCGTTACTGGGGCACGGGTACGCGCAGGCGGATCACGGTGCCGCGGC
>DASTBN010000584.1:0-6114 GCA_035712045.1 Pseudonocardiaceae bacterium | reverse complement strand
AGTTGCGGCTTGACAACTTAAGCCCTGGGATGTCTCCTAGGGACTTCTCAGAGGATGTCGTGGTCTCCGTCACCCGGCAAAGACTGCGGCCTAGATCACGCTAGTTGTCCACACTCCGTGGACTCTCGCCGCCGATGCCGAAACGGTTGCGCAAGCTCTCCAGCTCCCACACCCGCCGCCGGGCCCGCCGATCTAGAGTGAGCAACAGATCCCGGGCGATGGGGTCGTTGCGCAGGCGAGTGGGTGCGATCCGGTCAGCGGTGTCGAGGTGCCGTATCGCCGCGGTGTCGCGATCGCCCCCGGCCTGGGCGTAGGCCCGCGAGAGGTCCAGGTGGAACCCGGCGCGCCGGTCTGCCGAGTTCAGCGCGGCGAACATCGTTGGCGAGATGTCGAGCCGCTCGGCCACCGATGGCCCGCGTTCGAGCTCGACGGCGATCGCCAGCGACCATGCCGAGACGTTGGCCGGGCCGAAGTGGAACCGGTAGGCGTTGCGCTCCCCGGTGAGCTCCGCGAGCTGCCGCGCTTCGGCGAGGTGGGTATCAGCCTCGCCCGGGCGTCCTTCCCGCGCCGCCAGCTGCGCGGCGGTCAGATGCAGCATGCCGTAACCCTCGGCGGCAGCGGTGTCAGCGGATGAGGGGTCCGCGTGCTCTTCGGCCGCGGCTAGTGCGCTGGAGAGCACGATGCCCGCCCGGTGCCGCGCTCCCAGGCGAACGAGCGCGCCGACTCGGGTCATTCCCATCAGCCCGGCGAGCTCAGGACGCCCGGTCAGTGCTGCGGCCTCGGTGGCACGCTTGGCCGCGAGCGTGGACAGCTCGCCGTTGCCCAGCGGCCGGGCGATACCCGCCGCGACGATGCAGCCCTCGGCCAGCGCGGCCAGAGCCACTCGCCGCACGTCGGCGGTGCCGGATATCGCGTGCACATGCAGCTCGGTCAGCACCGCGCCGAGATCCCGCCCAGCGAGCTGGTAGCGGGCCTCGTCAACGTGCCGGTTGGCCTCGGCGACCAAAGCCGCCAACCGCTCGACTGGCCGCACTAGCACGTCTGGCGCATCCAGAAGGCCGCACTCATGCAAGGCCACACTCACTGCGGGCAGCGTCGCCAGCGCATCAGCGGACGCCCGGTCGGGCGGAAGGTAGGGCTGCCCGGTCAGATCTGCCACCGAGCAGCCCAGCGCGGCGGCGATGTCCTCAATCAGACCGCGCCGGTTGCATCCACGCTGACCCAGCTCCAGCATCGACAGGTACTGCTTGCAGATCCCGGCCAGCCCGGCCGCCACGTCCAGGCTCAGCCCGCGACGAAGGCGGATGAACCGGGCGCGCGCGCCGATCGACGACGCTTCCCCAGACCGCGCGTCCTCCGACGACGCTTCCTCAGCGTCCACCAAGAATCACTCCTCACCCGCCCCCACCGATGCCCCCGGGAGCGACCCGGGGGCGGAAACCTCGGCGAGGAGGTCACTCAAGGCTACGCCGCGTCCTCCCCGCCGCCCGGGTGGACGCTCACCGCCAGCCGGGTGCACGCGGTGGCAACCGGTTCCCACATAGCGGACACACAGCCCAGCGCTGCGGAGTCGTTGCCCGGGTGGACCGGCTGAGCCGGGGTGCCAGAGCATGAAGCGGGTGGCCGGACGCTCCCCACCGCCCCAGTTCAGCAACGAGCTTAGTGCGTGCTGCGGCGGAGTTTCACGCGGTAGGAGTACTGCTCGGGTAGGAAGTGGTTGATGGCTAGTTCGACTGGCTGGTCATCGGTGGTGAGGTAGATGCGGTCGATCCGGAGCAAGGGGTCGCCGATCTGACAGCCGAGTGTGTCGGCGAGGGTGTGGTCGGCTGCCGCGGCTGTGATGCTCTGTTCGGCTTCGGCGATGGGGGATGGCAACCGTGTGTCGAGCAACCCGATAATGGTCGCGTCGCTGGTGGCTCCGTGTTTGGTGAGTTCGGGGATCTCGCTGAGTACGGTGCCTGCCGCCGGGTGGAGGTGGACAGTGGTGTGGCAGAGGGGTTCGCCGTTGTGTGTGCGGCGGAAGACCAGGGTGTGCACGGCGTCGCTGTTGAGCCGTAGTCGGCTGGCGGCTTCGATGTTGACTTGGCGGCGCAAGGGCCGGAGAACTTCTAGCTGGGTGTCCAGGGAGAGACCCATGAGGTCTTCGATGGAGCCGAACTGGCGCAGGTACTGCCCGTCGCGGGGGGCGGCGAACGTGCCGCGGCCGGGGACGCGGTAGACCATGCCTTCGGCGACGAGGTCCTGGAAGGCGCGCCGCACGGTTTGGCGGCTGACCTGGTATTCGGCGGCGAGTTCGGCCTCGGTGGGCAGACGTGTGCCATCGGTGCGGCGGCGCCGCAGGATCGCCGATCGCAGCTCCCGCGCGAGCAGCTTATAGGCGGCCTCGCCGGTCTGCTCCTTGACGCTCATACCACCTCGCTGTGCGCTATCGCGTGCGCCGATTGTGTCAGCTTCGGGACGGGTGAGTCCGCGGGTGGACGGCGGTGCTGGTCATGCGGTGAGTCCTCCACGGGCGATCAGCTGGGAGGTGATGACGTTGCGCTGGATCTCGTTGGTGCCCTCACCGACGATCATGAGTGGGGCGTCGCGGAAATAGCGTTCGGCATCGAATTCCGTGGAGTAGCCGTAGCCGCCGTGGATTCGCACCGCGTTGAGCGCGATCTCCATCGCGGTCTCGGAGGCGAATAGCTTCGCCATCCCGGCTTCCATGTCGCAACGGTGGCCGGCGTCGTAGCGCTCGGCGGCCAAGAGCACGAGCTGGCGGGCCGCAGTGTACGTGGTGGCCATGTCGGCGAGGTAGTTGCCGATGGACTGGTGCTTCCAGATCGGCTTGCCGAATGTCTCGCGTTCCTGGGCGTAGCGCAACGCGTCGTCGAGCGCGGCGCGGGCGACGCCCAGCGCTCGGGAGGCGACCTGGATGCGTCCGATCTCCAGGCCTTTCATCATCTGGGCGAATCCGCGGCCTTCCTCGGCGCCGAGCAGCGCGTCGACCGGGGCGCGGTAGTCGGCGAAGGACAGCTCGCAGCTCTCGACGCCCTTGTAGCCGAGTTTGGGCAGGTCCTTGGAGATGGTGAAGCCCTCGCCAGGTTCGACGAGCAGGATGCTGATGCCCCGGTGCTTGGGCTGGGCCTTCGGGTCGGTCTTGCACAGCAGCGCGATCAGCTGGGAGCGGCGGGCGTTGGTGATCCACGTCTTCGAGCCGTTGACCACGTAGTGCTCGCCGGTCCGGCGGGCGCTAGTGGTCAGTGCCTGCAGGTCAGAGCCGCCGCCGGGTTCGGTGAGAGCCATGGCGGCGCGGATTTCACCGGTGGCCATCTTCGGGAGATAGCGCTGCTTCTGCTGCTCGGTGCCGAAGGTGAGGATGAGCTTGGCGACGACGGTGTGGCCGCCCATGGCGCCGGCCAGGCTCATCCAGCCGCGCGCCAGTTGCTCGGTGACCTGGACGTAGCAGGGGGTGGACACGGCGACCTCGCCATAGGGCTCGGGGATCGCCAGGCCGAAGACGCCAAGTTGTTTCATCTGCTCGATCAGCTTCTCCGGGTAGTCGTTGGAGTGTTCCAGCTTTCGGGCGACGGGACGGACGTCACGGTCGACGAACTCGCGCACGGTGTCGACGATCGCCTGCTCTTCTTCGTTCAGGGTGCTCACGCGGGGTCCTCCTGGTGGTGGTCGGAGGTGAGCTAGATGACGCCGTCGGCGCGCAGGGCGGCGATGGTGGTGTCACTGCGGCCCAGGCTGCGCAGGATGTCTTCGGTGTGCTCGCCTAATGCCGGGACCGGGTTCATCACCGGGGTCAGATTGGTGAGGGTGGCCGGGGGCAGCAGAGCTTGGATGTCTCCACCGGGGGTGGCGACGGTGCGCCAGCGGTCCCGGCCGACCAGGACGGGGTGGTCGAGGAACTGGGCGACGGAGTTCAGCCGGGCGTTGGCGACACCGGCTTTGTCCAGCAGTTTCAGTGCGGTACCGGTGTCGAGGATGGTGAGCCGGGCCTCGATCAGGTTGTTGAGCGCGTCGCGGTTGGCCACGCGCGCGGAGTTGGTGGCAAACTGCGGGTTGCCAGCGATCGTGGGGTCGTTGAGCACGATCTGGCAGAACGCGTGCCATTCGCGTTCGTTCTGGATGGCCAGTAGTACGGTTTCCTCGTCGGCGGTGGTGAACGGGCCGTACGGGGCAATGGTGGCGTGCTGTGCGCCGGCCCGCGCCGGTTGCCCTCCGCCGTACTGGGTGTAGTAGGCCGGGGAGCCCATCCATTCGGCGAGAGCCTCGAACAGCGACACCTCGACCGCGGAGACCCATCCGGTGGTGGCGCGTCGGTAGAGCGCGGTGAGGATGCCGCTGTAGGCGTACATACCAGCGGCGATGTCGGCGACCGAGATGCCGGCTTTGGCGACCTCAGAGGGGGTGCCGGTCACCGACACAAGTCCGGTCTCGCTCTGCACGAGCAGGTCGTAGGCTTTGCGATTGGCCCACGGTCCGTCGGTGCCGTAGCCGGAGATCGTGCACGAGATCACCCGAGGATGCCGGTCGGCCAGGGATGCGGCGTCGATGCTCAGGCGTGCGGCGGCGCCAGGGCCGAGGTTCTGTACGAGCACGTCCGCGCGGGCCAGTAAGTCATCCAGCACGGCACGGCCTGAGGTGGCCCTCACGTCCAGGGTGAGGGACTCCTTGGAACGGTTGAGCCACACGAAGTAGCTGGACTGCCCGTGCACGGACTCGTCGTAGCGGCGGGCGAAGTCGCCGCCGTCCGGCCGTTCGATCTTGATGACGCGTGCGCCGAGGTCGGCCAGCTGGCGGGTGGCGAACGGGGCTGCGACGGCTTGCTCCAGGCTCACGACGGTCACTCCGGTCAAGGGTGGCGGCGGGAGCGGGAAACGACCCGGGGCGGTGGCCGTTGGGGTGTCCTCTTCGACGCGGGGGCGTGCGTGGCCGGGCATGTCAGGCGACTTGTTGTCCGGCAACACGCCCGCGCGGGTAGTGGCCATGCCAGGCAGCTGCTCAGACAGAATCGCTGCGGCCCGTTGCCAGTCCAGATCGGTCAGCAGCGCGGGAACGTCCTCGCCGCAGTCAGCGATCTTGGTGCGCATGTCCTGGTCGGAGGGCGGCCGGCCGGGCGAGCCCGGTGGCAGTTGCTGGCTGACCGAGTAGCGGCTGCCGTCGGCGAGGGTGAGGGTGATGTCAACGGGGCCGGAGAGCAGCCAGCCACCGCCGGGTCTTTCGGTGACCTTCACCAGATGCAGCAGGCGCTGGGCTCCGGGCCGTGTCACGGCGAGGTCGGTAAAGCTGCTGAAGCCAGGATACGGATCGAGCAGCGCAGCGGCGATGGCGTATTCCAGGCTGAATTTGCCCTGCAGGCCGGTGCGTGGGCGGTGGTGAATCAGCGGCTGCACGGTACTGGCGGGAATGCTCACTTCGATGGCGGTGACGCCGGTGGGAATGATGCCCTCGGGCAACTGTTCCCGCAGCGCGGTGATCGGGCATTGCAGCGCGTAGCAACAGGGGAACATCTTGACCGCCAGGCCCCCGGGGACGGCAGCGCCGGTCACGTCGATACGGCCAGGGTCGCCGCCGACGAGGCGCAGCCACGCGTCCAGTGCGCTCGGGTCGGCGGTGGCACCGGCGGCGGCCAGCCGTGCGGCGCGGACGCCGGCATCGGCGGCGAAACCGACTTGCAGCGACTTGCCGGAGGAACCGAACGCGCGCTGCACCCCACCCGCGGCCGGCACGGACAGCGCGATCGCGGTGGCGATCCGCTTGGCCGGCAGCCCCAGCGCGACGGCCGCGGCGACCGCGGCGGCCGGTGCACCGGCAGTGCAGGTCGTGTGCCAGCCGCTGGCGTAATGCGACCAGCCCAGCGCCACCCCGAGCCGCGCCATGACACCGGCTCCGGCCAGGTAGGCGCGGGCATCGCCGCCGACGGCCAGCGTCGTCGGCACGCACACCACGCTGATGTGCGTGGTGGACTCGATGTGCAGGTCGTCGAAGTCCAGGACGTGGCCCACCGCTGCCCAGCGCGCCGCGTCCGGCAGCCCTGACACCAGCGGGACCAGGTCGTCGTCGCGAGCGGCGAGCGTGACGGCCAGCGTGTCCAGCAGCGAACGCTGCGCGAGGGCTAGA
>DASTBN010000583.1:0-8024 GCA_035712045.1 Pseudonocardiaceae bacterium | reverse complement strand
GGTCGTGGGCCCGCTGCTGGACCGGCTCCAGCACGGTCGGCGGTTCGCGATGGCGCTCTCCTTCATCGGGCGCGCCTTCCTGCTGGTCGTGATGGCGAGGTACGTGGACAGCTGGCCGCTGTACCCCGCGGCGCTGGGTTTCCTGGTGCTGACCAAGTCCTACGGCGTGCTCCAGGCCGCGGTGATCCCCAGGGTGCTCCCGCACAGGACCACCCTGGTGAAGACCAACTCCCGGCTCACCGTGTTCGGCCTGATCGCGGCGGGTGTGTCCGGGGCGCTGGCCGCCGGGGTGACGGCGCTGGCCAGTTCATCAGGCGCCTTGCTGCTCACCGCGGTGATCTGCCTAGTGGGGGCGTTGCTGTGCTGGCGCATCCCCTCGTGGGTCGAGGTCACCGAGGGCGAGGTGCCAGCCTCCCTGCGCACCGGGGCCATTGAGCCGCCCCGCTCCGCGCGGCCGCGCCAGCCGACGGGTCCCCAGGTGGTCCTCGCGCTATGGGGCAACGGGACCGTCCGGGTGCTCACCGGGTTCCTGACATTGTTCGTCGCCTTCGCCGTGAAGGCCCACACCGAGCACTCACCGGGATGGCAGCTGGTGCTGCTCGGCATCGTCGGAGCGGCGGCCGGCGCCGGCGGCTTCCTGGGCAACGCGGTCGGCGCCCGCATTCACTTCGGCAGACCCGATCAAGTCATCCTCGCCTGCGCGGCCGCCGCGCTCACCATGGCGGTGCTCACCGCGCTGGTAGGCGGTATCGGCGCTGCGGCGGCCACCGCGCTGGTGGCATCGACCGGCAGTGCGGTGGCTAAGGTGTGCCTGGACGCGATCATCCAGCGCGACGTGCCTGAGGAGTCCCGCGCCTCCGCCTTCGGCCGGTCCGAGTCCATCCTCCAGATCGCCTGGGTGCTGGGCGGCGCCCTCGGCGTGCTGCTGCCACCCACCTACTGGATCGGCTTCGCGGCGGTGTCCGTGCTGCTGGCCCTGGGCCTCGCCCAGACCGTCCGCACGCTCCGCACAGCCACCCCCGCACCGCGTTCTGGAGACAAACTGCGGTAATCGCGGCCCGGGGTGACGCTAGGGGTCGAGCTCGTGGGCGACGGCGCGGACGAGCTCACCGATGCGCTTGGATGTGCGGCGGTCAGGGTAGCGGCCGCGCCGGAGGTCGGGCTGGACCCGGGACTCCAGCAGCCTGATCATGTCGTCGATCATGCCGTGGAGTTCCTCGGCGGGACGGCGCCGGGCCTCGGCGACCGAGGGCGGGGCCTCCAGCAGGCGCACTGAGAGGGCCTGCGGGCCGCGTTTGCCGTCGGCCACTCCGAACTCGACCCGCTGACCGGTCTTGAGATCGGTCACCCCGGTGGGGAGCGCGGTGGATCGCACGTAGACGTCTGCACCCCCGTCCTGGGTGACGAATCCGAAGCCTTTGCCCGCGTCGTACCACTTGACCTTGCCGGTCGGCACTGACCTCACCGTTCCCTTGTGGAGTACCGCCTCACCGGGGGTGCACGACCAGCAAGACGAACGCGCCCCGAACGCACCCGGGACGCGTGCGCTCCAGCTTACGACTTCCGGCCGCTTTTCGGACCATTCCCGCCGAATAGTTCCGCCTCACGCGTACATCGCCGTGCTGACAACATGGTGCCGCTAGCCCGGCTGGGGCGGGGCGTAGCCGCAGTGCGGGCAGGTGGCCCGCCCCCGGCGAACCGCACGCAGCGCCAGCCACTCCTCGTTCAGCTTGCGCTGCTCCTCGGCCTGACGGCGAAGCCTCGGCTGCAGGAGCTGAGTGGTCCAGGCCGTGCCGAGCAGCACCCCGAAACACATCAGCATCACCGCGCCACACACCGGCAAGATCATCGTATTCCGCGGGGAGCCCCGCCACGACGGCGTGTCTCCTGGCCCAGGCACACCGGCCGGGCGCAGGGGAAGCTCGCCGCGCTCCGCTGAATTCCCGACATCATCGCTGCCCCTTCCGCGATAGATACCCAGACTGACTGACATCAGACGTCTGTCTACCTATAATAGTAGTCTGACAACATACGGGTGTACAGTCTTGTCGGACTACTGTCAGTGCAGCGCCGCAGTCGAGGACAGTCAGCCGAGCCATCTGGACGGAGTGACGTCACCATGAACAGTGGGCGAGACAGCAGCGGACGGCCCTCGCGCGTCGCCCAGTGGGAGTTGCGGATGGACCAGCGCCGGCCGCTACCCGAGGTAATCGAGGAGAAACTACGAGAGCTCATCGACAACGGCGTCCTGCCCGAAGGCGAGCGCCTGCCCAACGAACCAGAACTCGCCAGAAGGATGGGCGTTGCGCGCAGCTCCGTGCGAACCGCTCTGCAGCGCCTCGAAGTTCTCCGCGTCGTGGAGGTCCGGCGGGGCCGCGGCTGGTTCGTCCGGCGCAAGCCAGCGGACTATCTACCCGGCGAGTTCATGGAGTGGATGTCCGAACGGCGTTTCCGGCTCAGTGAGGAGCTCGAGGTGCGGATGGCGCTGGAAGGGATGGCCGCCAGCCTCGCCGCCGCGCGCGCTACCGAAGGTGAGATTGACGACATCGCGAAGCTCAGCAAGGAACACATCGCGGCGTTCGCCGACGTCGACGAGCTACTCAGGACTGATGAGGCGTTCCACGAAGCCATCTTCCGGGCGAGTCGCAACGACCTGCTCCTGGCGAGTTATCAGATGCTCATCCCCGAGCTCGCCGAGGTACGCAAACGAAGTTTCACCGGCCGCGGGGTACCGGCCCGCTCGGGCACCGAGCACGATAATGTTGTCAACTTCCTCAAGCGGGGCGATTCGGCCGGCGCACGCGCCGCGATGATGACCCACCTGCTCGGCCCGTACCACGAAGTCCAGGCGGCCGGCGATCACGATGGGATGGAACAGCCAGCTCATTTGACCACTTTCGTCGGTATCGAGGACGAACCGGACTGGCCCCCCCGCTGAGGCTCCCAGGACTAGCGCACCTGGCGCCACGCGGTCAGGATGTTGTGACCGAGGAGCGTATACGGGGGGCCTGGCAGTGGGCGTGGCTTTGTCGGCGGTGCTTGCCGCGTTGATCGCGGTAACCATCACCACGGCACTGCAGGCTGTGGTGTATCGCCGGGTCCTGCGCCATCGCCTGGTTGAGGAACTACTACGGCTTTCGGGCCCGGCGATCATCCGTGCGCTGCTGCCGCAGCAGGTGATGACCACCTTCCTGCGGGGCATTTACGGCGATAGCGACGCGAACCGCGACGTCATCGCCGGTGTACTGGGCGGTGAAGGCGCTGAGCCACACGGCACTGACCTCACCATCAGCACACACACCACGGCGGACTTCGAGCTGCGTGCGGTTGACCATCAAATCTATGAACTCATCTCCACAGTGACCTACAGTTTCAAGGAAAACGTGGTCGATCACCGGTTCGTCATCTTCGCCATGTGCGACCCCAAGCTTCGGGACTCCATCACGCTTGCCTCCCGGTTGCCACTATTCGAGTCATGGTTCGTGCCCGATCGGCTGCTGTTCGACCAGTCAGTGGACACGATGCTCCTATCTGTGAACATCGGTATCCGCTACACCGATCTCGATGGGGGCCATCATGATGTGGCACCGACCAAGGTCGAGTTAACCGAGGTCGGTTACCGGGACTGGCCCGAATATTTGACATTCTTCCGCGGGCCAGTGGGGATGATGCCCCGCCAGAACCCGTCACAGTACATCGGAACGTTGCGAATCTTCGAGTGCGATCTGGGCGAGCTCACCGATCTCGATCACGCCGTGAGCTCAGTAAAAGGGTTATCCCTCCAGGCAACGACGCTGCAGCGAGTGGACGAGGGCTTCTGCTTCTGGCAGGCTCCATACCCATGTTACGTCGAGCGCATCAGCTTCGATGCGGGCGGGCTCGCCGTCAACGGCAATCCTTCCTGGCTTTTCCGAATGGTACCATTCACGTTTCGATCAACCGCCACCAGCGGCTGGACCCCCGCTGAGCAGCTAGATGATCTCGTCGTACAATCTTGGCTTCTGCCCGGCCACGGCGTCGCACTCTTGTGGAAGCCACCGAATGACTACACCAGCGGTACCAGTGCCATGTGACATTCCGGCGTTGCATGCCGCCATCGCGCCGTCAAGCGCGCTGCGAGAAGAACGCCGCATCCTATATCAGCTCGCCACAGACCTGCTGGACCGGGGCTGTTCGCGTGTACTGCATGACGACATCATCGACTGCCCCATAACCCGCAAACAGATCGGTGACGCACTGGCCGGACGTAGCGGGCTGGCCCGCTCGCGACTTGTCGGCATCAGCGCACTCGCCACCGCAGACAACGCAGTACACGGCGTACCAGTCGTCTCACGACCTGAGGCAAATACCCTGCTCGCGGACGTGTTGGACTACATAGGCCTAGAGCTAGGGCGTCAACGGGAAACATCCGGCCGACCTCGACTACTGACCGAGGCCGACGGTAAAAGCTTCACCTCCGCGGTCGCCGTATTGCGAGACGGCGCCGCCCTCGCCAGGTCAATCAGTCCGGAGTTGATTGACGATCTGCTCGCCCACGTCGCGCTAATCGGCATCCTCGATCCGCGGCAAACCGGCGGATTGAGCTCGGGATCCACCAGGAATTGTCCCGGTCTCATCCTGCTGGAGAGTCCCCATTCGAGCATCGGGGTGGCCGAGGCACTCGTGCACGAGGGCGCTCACCAGAAGTTTTTCGACCTCGCCATCACGCACGACCTGCTCACCATCGATTCCGATCGATGCGAGCCGTTTCACCCGCCATGGGCTCCGGCTGACCGTTTCTGGTCGGCGGAGACCGCTCTGGCCGCGTGTCACGCGTATGCGTGTCTTGCGCGGTTCGCGCTCGCGAGGCCGGCCACCCAAGCGATTGGACCCGGCTCGCTACTCCTTGTGGCCAACAAACGGAGAGATACCATCGGCCAGTGGCTGCTCGCCAATGGCGATTACCTTGGTCACGATGCACATACGTTGCTCACCGGGCTGCTTGGCCAGCCGCCGCGTCATACGCATATCGATGAGAAACTGCCCGACACGCTCACTGCCGACTACGTCGTCGATTCCAGGCTGGTGTTCCGCCACTGCACCGCGTCGGATCGCGTTCTGGTGGGTCGCGCGTCGCTGCCACCCCAGCTCTACTGGGTCAGCGCGGACGCTGCCGCGCTGCTGAGGCTCCTGCGGCACACACCACCCGTCGAGGTCATCGACACGTTCGCCCAGCGCTGGCAGATGACCAGTTTAGTCGCTCGTGACCGGCTGAGCACAGTGCTGCACGATCTCTCCGTATCCGGACTTGTTACAACATCGTTATAACTGGGTAGCGCACGGCAATGTGCGTCTATCGGCCATCTCAGAGGTGCAGCGGCAGCTACGAACAGCACCGGAACGATCGCTCACATGGCGCGACTGCTTCACTCGTCAGGCCAGCCTGATTGACCCGCGTACTACCCTTAGGCCTTTGGGAGGGAGGGGCTGACGTGAGATCGGGCGAAGCAGCGGGATGGCCCGCGTCAGTAGCCGACGCCTGCCTGATCGTCAACCATGACGGATGGGACACTCCGAAAAAGAGAAGGGAACTATACTTCCATGTTCGCACAAGACACTGCTGACGACAGTTCACCAGCGAAGCACTCCATGCGTGTCGAGTGGTTCCAGCGCGATCCCACTGGCGGTACTCTCTACATAAATCCGACATACGACGACAACATCGCGCCAGCTCACCCCGGAGAGGAGCACGCCGCCGAGACCGTAGCACAACGTTAAGGCCTCGACGCTGATACGCGTCAGCCGACGTTCGGCAAGACCGGACCGGAGGGCGAGACAACCCGGAGTCATGCAGATCAGTCGGGCGGAGGCACGAGACTTGATACCCGGTAAGTAGCGTCGTGGCCCCGGAATGTATACTGGCGTGTCAGCCGAACCCAAAGATTCCGCTATGCATCTCAAGAAATCCGGGGTAAGTCCAGCACTAGCTAGTTTTATCACAGGCGCGAGCACAACAATTTTGACAATTGCCGCGACTTTGGTGAGCCTCCGCGCGGAAGCCACACGGGAAAGTCTATTCTTGGTGCTTAGCTGGATTATGTACGTTTCGGCGGCGTGTACCGCCGCAGTGCTTGGCTGGATCTTGCTCGATTCTATCAGACACGGCCTTTCCGTGCTTCGCCATCTTTCGGAACTTGAGGATCACGTACCGCGTTTAATCAGGTTTCGTCGACGATCCGACCTGGTGCGAATTTCACCAACCGGCGATGCTTTCATTCTAGTTGAATGTGAAATTGGAACCCCTCCGGGAGCATCAGCGCCATGGTTGACTTTTCCCGTCTCCTGGGGGGCCGATCCGGCCAGTCCCGAATGGCAAAGTTTCTTAATTCGAAAATTATCGTGCGGTGGCGATCAAAAAACGCAAAGATCGGCTATAGATACGAGATCCCCATTTCGACACAACGATTAGTGGAGTAGGTTTTCGGCTTGCGGTGGCGCGTGACGAGGATAGACAGCGATTTCGGCGGCCTTCACGACTAACCAGACAGCCGCTCCAATCCGCAGGCCGAGTTCAGCCGTCGCGGCGGGGGTGATGTCTGCGGCGAGGCCACTCGCACCGCGGACACGCACGAGCGTGCCGTTAGGCTCAATGACCTCTACCCGGTCGGGGATCACGTTACGGGGGCTGCCCTTGGGCGGATCCACATACACCGCCACCGCTCCCGGGGTGAACACCGCGACCGCCTGAGTACCCACAGCTGCGGATTCAATCATACCGAACAGCTCGGTGCCATCGTCAGCACGCAATCCTTCCGGCGTCGCGGTACCGGACACCAGATTCAGGCCAGCCAGCCGCGCGGCGAACGGGCTGCGCGGCCGGGTGAGCACTTCCCGGGTCGGGCCTTGCTCGACCACCCGCCCGCCGTCGAGCACCATCACCCGGTCCGCCAGCATCAGCGCGTCGATCACCTGGTGCGTGACGATGAGGGCGATCCGGTCGGCCAGCACTGCCTGCAGCAGCGACCGCAGCGCGGGAGCGAATTCCACATCCACCGCAGCGAGCGGTTCATCCAGCAGCAGCAACTCTGGTTCCGATGCGAGTGCCCGGGCCAATGCGATGCGCTGCGCCTGCCCACCGGACAGCCTCCCGGGGCGCCGCTGGGCGAACTGGGTCCCGTCGACCTTGGCGAGGTGCCGCAGCGCCGCCTCACGCGCCGCTCGCCGGCTCATCCCGGTGGCTTGCGGGGCGAAGGCGACGTTGTCCAGCACCGACAGGTGCGGGAACAGCAGCGGCTGCTGGGCTAGCAGCCCGACGCGCCGCTGGTGCGGCGGAAGGACCACCCCGGTGCTGGTGTCGGTGAGCACCCGCTCCCCCAGCACGATCCGCCCCGTGTCCGGGCGCAGCAGCCCCGCCAGGGCTGCGAGGAGGGTGGACTTGCCGGACCCGTTGCGCCCCAGCACCGCGACTACCTCATCGGGCGCTACGTCCAGAGCCACGTTCAGCGCGAACTCCCCCCGGCGAACCGCGAGCTCCGCGTGCAGCCCTGGGCTCACCGCAGTCCCTCCACCGAGCGCGGCCGACCCACCACGATCACCACGACGGCGACCACCACTAGCAGCAGCGATAGCGTGATCGCGCCGTCAGCGTCGGTTTCCCGCTGCAGGTACACCTCCAGCGGCAGCGTCCTGGTCACGCCCTGCAAGCTGCCGGCGAAGGCGATAGTGGCCCCGAACTCGCCCAGGCAGCGGGCGAAGCTGAGCACCGTGCCGGAGCCGAGGCCCGGCAGCACCAGGGGAACGGTGATCCGGCGGAACACCGTCCAGGGCCGCGCCCCCAGGGTCGCCGCGATCGACTCGTAGCGCTCTCCCCCGGTGCGCAGCGCCCCTTCCAGGCTCACCACCAGAAACGGCATCGCCACGAACGTCTGCGCCAGGATCACCGCCGCCGTGGTGAACGGGACACGCACGCCGAACGCCACGTCCAGCGCATACCCAGCGAAGCCGCTGACCCCCAGCAGGTACAGCAGTGCGAGCCCGCCGACCAC
>DASTBN010000582.1:0-2837 GCA_035712045.1 Pseudonocardiaceae bacterium | reverse complement strand
TGCCGGCTCCGCTGGCGCTGATCGCCAGGACGAGCAGTGAGTTCGCTGCCGTACCTGGTGGCCGGCTGGCTGTTCCTCGTCGGCTGCTATGGCTTGATCACCAGTCGCGACCTGGTGCACGCGGTGGTGTGCCTGAGCGTGACCCAGTCCGCCACCTATGTGCTGTTGCTCGCCGTCGGCTTCCGGGCTGGTGGCACCGCTCCGGTGTTCAGTGACATCCCGGCTGACATCCCGGTCAGGACCAGGGTCGTCGACCCGGTGGTGCAGGCTCTCACCCTTACCGACATCGTGGTCTCCGCGACGGTCACCGCGGTGCTGCTGGCGCTCACCATCCAGATCCACAAGCGGCACGGCACGGTGGATCCCGACGAGCTGCGCGCGCTGCGGGACTAGACCGTGCCTAGTGGACCTGGACCGCATGCCGCCGCTGATTGAGGCACTGCCCGCGCTGGTGGTGGCCCTGCCGCTGCTCGCGGCGACCGGGCTGGCCGCCGCCGGGCGGGTGCTGCCCCGCGTGGTGATCGACGTGGTGTCGGTGCTGACCTGCCTGCTGGTGCTGTCCGGGTCAGTGGTGCTGCTGGATACCACCGGCTCCCAGCGGATAGTCAGCTGGTTAGGGGGCTATCCGCCGCGGCACGGCGCCAGCGTCGGGGTGGTCTTTGTCGTCGATCGGATCGGTGCCGGGCTGACCACCCTGATCGCCGCGCTGGTCGCCGCGGCGCTGATCTACACCTGGCGCTATTTCGACGAGGTGGAGAGCTACTTCCACGTGCTGGTCCTGCTGTTCCTCACCGGGATGACCGGCTTCGCCCTCACCGGTGATTTGTTCAACGCGTTCGTGTTCTTCGAGCTGATGGGCGCGGTGGCCTACGCGCTGACCGGCTACAAGATCGAAGAGGCCAAGCCGCTGCAAGGCGCGCTGAACTTCGCGATGATCAATTCGCTGGGGGCTTACTGCGCGCTGCTCGGCGTCGGGCTGATCTACGGGCGGACCGGGGAACTGGGCTTCGCGCAGGTCCAGCGAGCCCTCGCTGGGCAGCGCGGCGACTGGCTGATCGCGGCGGCGGCCACGCTGGTGTTCACCGGGTTCCTGGTCAAGGCCGCGGCGGTGCCGTTCCATTTCTGGCTAGCGGACGCGCACGCCGTGGCGCCCTCACCAGTGTGCGTGCTGTTCTCCGGGGTGATGGTGGAGCTGGGCCTTTACGGGGTGGCCCGCACGTGGTCGGCGGCGTTCTCACCGGTGCTGCCGGCTGAGCGGCTGTCTGCGGTGCTGATGGTCACCGGCGTGGTCACCGCAGTGGCCGGCGCGGTGATGTGCCTGGTCCAGTCCCACCTGAAACGGCTGCTCGCCTTCTCCACCATCGGCCATGTCGGCGTGTTCCTCGTCGCGCTCGGCGCGCTGCGCCCGGACGCGGTCGGGGGCCTGGTGGTGTACGTCCTCGGGCACGCGGCGGTGAAGGGTGCTTTGTTCCTGTGCACTGGGATCCTGCTCAACACCCGCGGCAGCGTGGACGAGGCGGAGCTGCACGGGCGCGGCCGCGACATGCCGATCACCCGGATCTGTTTCCTGGCTGGCGGCCTCGCGCTGGCCGCGTTGCCCCCGTTCGGCACCTGGCTGGGCAAGACCGTGGCCGAGGACGGACTCTCGCGGGCCGGTTTCGGCTGGGCCGGTGTGCTGTTCGTCGGTGTGTCAGCCTGCACCGGCGGGGCTGTGCTGCGCGCCGGGATGCGCGTCTTCCTTGGCGTGGGCGCGCCACCGGACACCGAAGGCGACACCCGGGGCCGTGACGAGCACCGGGAGACCGATCAGGACATCCGCCAGGCACCAGCGACCATGCTCGTTCCGATCGTGGTGCTTCTCAGCGGTGGCCTCATCCTGGGGCTGCTGCCTGGGATGGCCACGCACGCGCGGGACGCCGCCCAGCAGCTGCTGGATCCGGCTGGCTACGCCGCCGCTGCCCTGGACGGCGCCCGCGCGGTCCCACCGGCGGGCCCGACGCTGGCGGGCTGGAGCACGTCCGGCCTGCTGCTCGGCCTGCTCTCCGCCGTGCTGGCGATGCTGGTGGCCACCGTGGCGCTGTACGCCGATCGCCTGCCGCAGCTACTGCGCGGGGCGTCCCGCGCGCTGAGCCCGCCGCTGCGCGCGCTCCGCGCGGCACACTCAGGTCACCTGGGCGACTACGTGGTCTGGCTGCTGCTCGGCGTCACCCTGTTAACCCTCGGCCTCGGCGCCCGATGAGAGCGTGAAACGTGGTTTTTGGCTGCTTGTGGCTTAGAGTCAGGGTTATGGAGAAACGGTCCCGGCTGAACCGGGCTTGGGCCGCAGACGCTGGAAACCCACTTCGAGCGGGAGATATCGACCGGGAGCGGGTGGCGAAGTGGTTGCTGTCGGCGCACGCCGAGGGCCGCTTGGACCTCGCCGAGTACGACGAGCGCGTCCAGCAGGCGTGGGCGGCGAAGACCTACGGTCAGCTCGGCCGGCTCACCGCCGACCTGCCAGAGCCCCGCACAGAGGCTCCCCCGACGCTGGCTCCCCCGACGCCGCGCCTGATCAACGGGTTCGCCATCGCGTCAGTCGTGCTGGGCATCGTCTGGCTGTTGTGGATCGGCAGCTTCTTGGCACTGGCCTTCGGGTACATCGCGCGGGGCCAGATCAAGAAGCGCAACGATCGCGGCGCTCACCTGGCCACCGCCGGGATCACACTCGGCTGGGTGGGTGTCGGAACATTGGCGATACTGATGAGCCTCATAGTGCTCGCGATCGCCCTCTGAGCAGGATATTGGAGGGTCGGCTGGCAGGTACCGTCCCAGGTCGAACCGAACAGCCTGGGGCGGCG
>DASTBN010000581.1:0-4615 GCA_035712045.1 Pseudonocardiaceae bacterium | reverse complement strand
GTGCGAGTCCCCGTGGTCACCACTCACGCGCTTGCCGTGCACGCGGTGTTCGCCCGGCCGGTTACCGTCGAGGCGGCCCGGGCGGTGTTCACCGAGGCACCGACCATCGTGCTGGCCGACCACCCCGCCGCCAGCGTCTGGCCCACCCCAGCGGCGGTAGTCGGCGGGGACCCGACCTACGTCGGCCGGATCCGGCAAGCTCTCGATTTCCCTAACACGCTGGACTTCTTCGTCTGCGGGGACAACTTGCGCAAGGGGGCCGCGCTGAATACTTACGAGATCGCCGAGGCGGTCGTGGACTCGGCGGGGTGAGGGCCGAGCCCCACGAGACGGGCGCGGATGCGGGTGCCGATGCTGAATCTGCGCAGTGAGTGCTCCGGCGCTCGCAGGGCCACACCCGAGATACGATCATCGACGGTGACGATCGAGGCATGGTCCTCGAAGGCCAGGCCCCAGGCGGCGATGCGCCCATCCACCCGTTCGCCGTACTCCTGTACCACCGCGAATAACCGGGGTGCCTCGTCGGCGACCATGGCCGCCACCTCGGCGGCGAACTCCTCCTCACCGCACAGCGGCGCCATCCCCGAGGGATCGGGAACGAGCGACTCCAGCGGGTGTCGTGAAGGGGCCGTGGACACGGCTGACCCATGCCCAACGGGCGACGCGGTGTGCGCCGGGGGAGGCGGGCATGAGCCAGAACAGCGGCGATGTGGTGAACGCGACCGTGCGGCGCTGGCAGCTCACCGAGACGCTGCGCCAGCTCCGGGAGAGCGCCGGAAATGACCATCGAGCAGGCCGCCGAGGCACTGCGCGCGCAAGGCGGCCCGTGGTCACGCTCGAAGCTGGGCCGGATCGAGACCCGGGAGCAGGGCGTGAAGCTCCGCGAGGTCGAGCAGCTCCTGGATCTCTATCGGAACGCCGACGCGGGCACGCGGGCCTGGCTGCTCGATCTCGCCGCGACCGCCCATGAGCGCGGGTACTGGCGGGCGATCCGCAAAGACCTTCCGGAGGACTTCCACGGGTTCCTCGATGTGGAGGCCGCCCTGGTGTCCCTGCGCGAGCTGGAGACAATGGTCGTCCCCGGCTTGCTGCAGACCGCCGACTACACCCGGGCCGTCATTAACGGCGCGAGGCCCGGCCTTACCGGTGATGTGGTGGAACGGCGAGTCCTGGCCCGGATGGCCCGCCAGCAGGTGCTGACCAGGGTGAACCCGCTCGAATATCACGTGATCATCGAGGAGGCCATCCTGGAACGCCCAGTCGGCACCCCGGCGGTGATGCGTCACCAACTCCGCCATCTCCTCGACATGGCGGCCACCGAGCACGTCACCCTGCAGATCCTCCCCAAGCGAGCTGGGGCCAGCCCGGCGATGAACGGGACCTTCTCGATCCTGACCCTGCCCGAGCCGATCCCAGACTTCGGCTATTCCGAGAGCACGGGCGGAGCCGTCTACATCGAGGACCGGGAGATGGTGCGTACACTTCTGGTCAGGTGGGGCATCCTCACCGAACGTGCGCTGTCCCCAGCCAGGTCGGTGGAGATGATCACCGAAGCCGCGAAGGGTTACCAGTGACCTACCACGAAGGAGGGCCACGATGACTGACAAGGACGCTCTGGCCCATGCCAAGTGGCGCAAGAGCAGCTTCTCCGGCAGCGGCGACATCGGGAGTGGCAACTGCGTCGAGATGGCGCCCCTGGCCGACGGATCGATCGCGCTACGCCACAGCAACCAGCCCGGCGGCGACGTCGTGCTGTTCACCCGAGCCGAGATCGACGCCTGGATCAAGGGCTGCAAAGCAGGCGAGTTCGACGACCTGACCTAAGAACCGGTTCGCCTAGCCCTTTGACCAGGAACTCCGTCGCGACGAGTTCTTCCGTCAGGTCGTCCAGTCGCGCATCATCCGATCAGTCCCGCGAGACACGGCGCGTTAAGCTCGGCTTGCGGATCATGCCCGGTAAGGCCATCTCGGTGCGGATCAGCGGTGGCAAGGTTTCCGGGGTAGCTGAGCAAACCGAGGTTGATCGGGGGAGCTGGGTGCGCGTCGAGGTGACCAGCGATGATGAGTGAAGTCGGTCACGCGCTGCGTGCGGCTGTGCTGGTCGCCATGCTGACGGGGATGCTCGCGGTACTCAATCCGGTTCCGGCTGCGGCGCACATCATCGGGACCGGGGGATCTCCCAGCAACTACCGGGCCACGGTGACCGCCATCCACCCAGCGGCACCGGCCGTCGGGGTGACAATCGGGCTTGGCGGGCAGTGGGTGCGCATCACCAATCAGGGCGCGGCGGAAATCGTGATCCTCGGGTATGACGGTGAGCGGTTCCTGCGGTTGTCGAATAACCACGTGCAGGCCAACGAGCTCAGCGGGACCGCTGTCGTGACCGGGCTGACACGGGGCCCTGCGGCGCCCGGGGATCCGGCGCCGAGGTGGGTCACGGTCACTGACGGTGACAACGCGACCTGGAGCGACACCCGGATCAGCCAGCAGGCGCCCGGATCCTGGGAGTTGCCGCTGGTCGTCGATGGTCAGCGGGTGACCGTGGCGGGCACCCGGGAGGAGATCGCGCCGTCCTCGCCCTGGCCCTGGCTGGTGGTCCTGGCACTGCTCACGGCCGGGGTGGTGGCGCTCGGGCGGCGCCGGGACTGGCATCGCCCGATGGCGGCTGTTGTCGCGGTGGGCATGCTGGCCTTTGTGACGCATGTGCTGGGCACGGGATTCGCCCCGCAAGAGAACGGGCGGGTGATCGGCTGGGTCGGGGTCGGCGCGATCGGCGCGTTCAGCCTCGCGATCGGCCTGGTCACCGCTATCGCCGTGGCACGGCGCAGCACGGCGGCGCCCGACCGGCTGGTCATCTGCGGGGCCATGGTGCTCTTGCTGGCGGCCACCGACATCAACGTGCTCTGGTACTCCCAGGTGCCCTTCGCCGGCCCAGCCGTGCTGGACCGGGCGCTGACGGTGCTGATCTACGCCAGCGCGCTGGGGATGTTCCTCGCCGGGCTGCGCCAGGTGCGCGCGGTCCGCGCGGCGCAACCGCACCAGGGCGGGTGAGCGGTGAGCGCCGGGTTCCTCGCTCATGGCATCGGCGCGCGCCAAGACCTGCCATTACCGCTGGATCTGCTGGTGCAGGGGGCGGTGCTGGCGTTGCTCGCCTCGTTCTTCGGCCTGGGCGTGCTCTGGCGCTCCCCGAGACTGCGGGCGGGGGCGGCCGGATGGGCACTGCCGGACGCCATCCAGCGGATCGTGGATGGTGCCGCGCTGCGGTGGCTGCTGCGCGGGCTTGGCCTGCTCGCCACAGCGTACGTGCTGGTCACGGCGCTGGCGGCGCCCAGCGATAAGAACCCGCTGCCGTACGTCGTCTACGTGCTGTTCTGGGTGGGGATGGTTCCCGTCTCGCTGCTGCTCGGGCCGGTGTGGCGGCGGATCAACCCGCTGCGCACGATCCATCTGCTGCTCGCCGCCATCACCCGGATCCCCGCTGACCGGGGGCTGCGTGCCCTCCCGGAGTGGCTCGGCTACTGGCCAGCGGTGGCCTCCCTGTTCGGCTTCGTGTGGCTGGAGCTGGCCGCCCCGGACCGCGCGGCGGTCCCCGTGCTGCTGTGGTACTTCGCCTGCTACGTGCTCATCCACCTCAGCGCCGCGCTGCTGTTCGGGCAGCGGTGGTTCGCCACCGGCGAGGGGTTCGAGGTGTACTTCACGGTGATCGCCACGCTGGCCCCGCTGGGGCGGCGTGACGACGGCCGTCTTGTGCTGCGCAATCCGCTGGATGGGGTGGCCACACTGGGCTCGGCGCCGGGCATCGTGGCCCTGGTCGGGGTGCTGCTGGGCGCGACCTTTTTTGACACCATCTCCGGCTCGGCGGAATGGGGCCTCGCGGTCCAGCGACTGCCGGTATCGCGCGTCGTGATCGCCACCGCTGGGCTGCTGGTGACGATCGGCGTTGTGGCCCTCACCTTCGCCGGGGCAACCGCGCTGGCTGGCCGGGCCGGTGACCGAGGCCGCCGATCGGTCCCGGGCCTGCTCGCCCACACGATCGTCCCCATTGTCGCGGGCTACGTCATCGCCCACTACTTCTCCTTCCTGATTTTCGAAGGCCAGCAGGCCATCGCCCTGCTCACCGATCCGCTCAGCGCCCGCCCGCAGATCTCCGGCGCCATCAACTACGGCCTGGTCACTGCGACCGGTATCGCTCTCGTCCAGGTCATCGCTGTCGTGATCGGCCATATCCTCGCGGTCATCAGCGCCCACGACCGGTCCGTCGCCCTGTTTCCGAAAGCGGACGCCATCATCGGCCAGCTTCCGCTGATGGTCCTGATGGTCGGCTACACGGTCGGCGGCCTCACGCTCCTGTTCGCCGCCTGACTGTCGGTGTCCGCTAATGCAGAACGCGGAAATGAAGTGGGAACACTACCTGTCACATGTTGGGCACGGGGGGTCACGCGATATCTCGTGCGCGGGGATGAGGTTAAACCTCTGGCGGCCTAGATGATCCGGGTGTAACCTGGCCGCGATGTGATTTGGAGAATCCAATCGGCGACACTGCCCTCAAGCTAATCCTGCCAGTTCTCGTGCGCGCTGGACGGGAGGTAAGGAATGACAGAAACACCGCTCGACG
>DASTBN010000580.1:0-4411 GCA_035712045.1 Pseudonocardiaceae bacterium | reverse complement strand
GAAGGTGGCTGGGACTGGCAGCGCTCTGCCTTCGGATCCGTTGACCTCCGATAGTGGATAGCCACGCTTTATGAAGACAGATCCTAATTCCTCGGGTACGTCATACAGAAGGCCGTAAGACCTCGACACTGCCCCGCCGACATCGCTGAGCACTTCGAAGGTTAGTTTGTTTTTCTGCGCTGTTGACAGCGAATTGTCTGGGGTTTGCAGCGAAATCGCCACTAGCGAGGCCCCTAGCTCAGTGAACTCGCGCTGGTGGAGCTGCATAGCGCGCAATTCGGTATTACAGAAAACGCACCATGTCCCCCGGTAAAACGACACGACGGCTGGCCCAGCAGCAAGCAGGTGGTCGAGCGAGACGTGGTTGCCGGTGGCATTCGGAAGGGTGAACCTTGGTGCTGGGTCACCGACGCTGACCGACTGGTCGGTTAGCTTGGCCTTGATTTGCTCGTCGACGAGGTGTCGCACCATGGCAAGGAACTCGGCAGGGACGGCGCCGTCTTGGGCGGCCATACGAAGTCGAGCCAGCTCGGTCGTTAGGTCGAAATGCCCCGTGGGAAGGTAGTTGTCGTCAAGGTTCAGGTTAACCATCGGATCCTCACGTGATGGCGGTAATGCATTTCATAGGGCACAGTCTGGGACGCATTTTTTTTATCGGTGGATGGCCTTCTAGGCGCTTTTCCACCGGTTTACGGGGCGCCGCGGCAGCGGTCGCTGATCCGCGCTCCTGTTTGATCTAAGGTCAAGGGGACTTTAGGGGATGTGTGTGTGTTTAGGGCAACAGGGCGCCGAAGGCTACGCGGAGGTGTTCTGGGCCGCGGAGCACGGCGTTGTCTCGGTAGGGCGGTGGGTTGTCGACGAGCCGTGGCGCCTGTAGGCGTTGGGCGAGGGCGGTGAGGGTGAGTTGGGCTTCGGTCCGGGCGAGGGTGGCGCCGACGCAGTAGTGGATCCCGCCGCCGTAGGCCAGGTGCGGGTTGGGGGCGCGGTCCGGGACGAAGGTGTCGGGATTGGTGAACACGCGGGGGTCACGGTTCCCGGCGGCAAGCATGAGTCGGATCCGTGAGCCGGCGGGGATGGTGGCGTCAGCGATGTCGATGTCGGCAAGGGCGCGGCGCACGGGTGGCTCGTAGCGCAGGACTTCCTCGACGAGTGGGGTCACCAGGGTGGGTTCGTCGCGCAACCGGGCAAGGGCGGCGGGGTTGCGCAGCAGGGTGAACGTGCCGTTGGTGATGAGGTTGACGGTGGTCTCGTGCCCGGCGATCAGCAGCAGCTCGACGGTGGCGTGTAGGTCCAGCGGACCGAGGGTGGTCATGAGGCCGTAGAGCATGCCGTCGTCGGGGTGCTGGCGGCGGAACGCGATCAGGTCGGTCAGGTATGCCGTCAGCTCCGTGCGCGCGATCGCGAGTTCGCGCAGGTCTGCCTCGGTTTGGGACTCGACCGGGTCGAGGCCGCGGGTGAGGCGGCGGGCTAGGTCGCCGAAGATCGCCTCGTCTTTCGGCGACACCCCCAGGAGCTCGCAGATCACGGTGACCGGCAGCGGGTAAGCCAGGTCGGTCACGATGTCGAGCTCGCCGGGGCGGTCGCCGGTGTGGGCGTCGAGCAAGGTGGTGACCAGGTGTTCGAGGTGGTCGCGCATCGACATCACCCTCGGGATGAACTGCTGGGTGACGGCGTGGCGCAGCCGGTCGTGCCCCGGCGGGTCCTGGGTGAGGAATGGGCCGGCGAACCGGGTGCCGTCCGGGTTGGTCATAGTGGGGCGGGCGTTGGCCGCGCCCTGGTTGTTCAGGTCGGCGCTGGTTCGCGGGTCGCGCAGGAGCTGGCTGATCTCGCGGTGGGTGCTGATGATCCAGAAGTTGTCGTCGGTGCGCGAGACGGGTTGGCGTTGCAGCTGCCGGTAGAGCGGGTAGGGATTGGGGCGGGTGGCCGGGTCGAGGATCTGGGTGAACAGCTGGGTTGAGGACAGGTTGTCGAGGGTGGTCATGGGTCTTCCTTTCAGGGGTGTGCGGTGGCTGACGCGGGGGTGTGGGGGAAGCCGGCCGGGAGCGGGTCGTGGTCGGTGGGGGCGTCGGGGGCGTTGAGCATGGGTGGGAATGGCGCCCGCGCCTGGATGAGCGCGGCGTAACCGTCGAGGACTCGCGGTGAGTTGACCGCGAGGGCGCCGACCAGGCGGTCCTTTTGGCCGTAGGCGGCGACGAATTTGCGCTCCGCCGGCGAGCCCTGGGTGATCACGACTTGGTCGGCTGCCGCAGGCAATCCAATGGCTTTGACGTTGACCCCGAACTGGTTGGACCAGAACGAGGGCAGCTGGTCGTGAACTCGAAGTTCGCCGGAGTCGTGGACCATGTTGTGCGCGGCCACGCGCGCCTGCTCGACCGCGTTGCCCCAATGCTCCAGGCGTACCAGCCGGTCGTGGTAGAGCGGGTGCGGCCAGTACGCGACATCGCCCGCGGCGTAGATGGCGTCCGCGAACTCGCCTTCGGTGGTGTAGACCCGGCAGAACGCGTCGCAGCGGAGGCCGTGGTGGTCGGTGAGCAGTCCGCTGCCGGCCAGCCAGTCGATGTTGCTCACCGCGCCGAGGGCGACCACCGCGACGTCGATGTCGACTGCGGACCCATCGGAGAGCCGGGCTCGCCGCAGTTGCCCGGTCTGGTCGCTGTCGAGGGTGTCGACTGTGGTGGCGATGCGCAGGTCGACGCCCGCGTCACGGTGCAGGCCGAGGGTGAAGTGCGCGACCGTGGCGCCGAGCGCACCCGACAGCGGTGCGACGCCGCGGTGGGTCAGGGTCACCGCCAGCCCGAGGTCGCGGCAGGACGAGGCGACCTCCGAGCCGGTGAACCCGCCGCCGATCACGAGCACCCGACGCGGGTCGGCTTGCAGCGCGGCGTGGAGTTTCGCCGCGTCGTCACGCCCGCGCAGCAGGTGCACACCGCGCGGCGCGATGCCGGCCGCCACCGGCCAGGGCCGGGCCCGGGTTCCGGTGGCGATCAGCAGCTTGTCGAAGTCGATTCGCCTGCCGTCGGCGAGGATGACTTGCTGGTGAGGGCGGTCCAGGCCGGTGGCGGCGACACCGAGCAGCCACCGCGCGTCGATCGTGCGCAGCTGGGGTAGCTCGGTATGCGCCTCGTTGAGCCGGCCGGACAGCACGGCTTTTGACAGTGGTGGCCGGTCGTAGGGCGGGTAGGGCTCGTCGCCGATGAGGGTCAGCTGTCCGGTGAACCCTTCGTCGCGCAGTGCTTCGGCGGCGCGCAGCCCGGCGAGTGAAGCGCCCACTACGACGATGTGTCCGGTGTTCATCGACTTGCCTTGGTCGCGGCGGGGGTGCCGAGGGTGATGGCCTGCGCGGGGCAGGCCGCGGCGGCGCGCTCGACTTCGGTGCGGACATGCTCGCCAGGTGCGTAGTCGTATTCCAGTGACTCTTCACCGTGAAACTGGAAGACCGTCGGCGCGGCGAACACGCACTGGCCATAGCTCTGGCAGCGGTTCAGGTCCACGACGATCCGGAGTTGCACCGGGGGTTTCGTGATCATCGAGATCTCCTCTCAAACATTAGCCACGCCAGCGCCTGACCAGAGCGCAGGCCAAGGCCCGGACCCGCGCCTTGCTGCTGGAGGCAGCGGCGCCGCCCGCAAGGGCTATGCCGGCTCGTCGGTCGAGGACATCGCCGAAGCGGCCGCTTTCCCATCGGCGCGTCTACTCCAACTTCGCCAACAAAGAGGAGCTGTTCCTGGAGCTGTCGACCACCCACAACGCCGACCGCATCGCTGAGGCCTCCAGGCACTGCTCAGCCGTCACGCCGACCCGACGAGGCGATCAGACACCGTGAGCCGGCTGCTGCTTACCAGGTCAGGGCGCTGCGCAGGTAGCTGGCGGCCTGTGCGATGGCTGCCCGTGGCGCGGTGGTATTGGTGATGGGGTTGAGTACCACGAACTCGTGGATTGTGCCGCCGTAGCGGACCTGGGTCACTGGCACGTCGGCCTGGGACAGCTTGCGCGCGTAGGCCTCGCCCTCGTCGCGGAGTACGTCGTGCTCGGCGTTGATGATCAGAGCTGGAGGCAGCCCGCGCAGCTGGCCGGTGGTGGCCTGCAGCGGTGATGCGGTGATCTCCGAGCGCCGTGACTGCTCGGGGAGATAGCAGTCCCAGAACCAGCGCACCGTCTTGAGGGTGAGCCAGGGGCCATCGGCGTAGCGCTGGTAGGTGCTGGTGTCCATGTTTGCGTCGGTGACCGGGTAGAACAGCACCTGCGCCGTGGCCTGCGGCCCGCCGCGTTCTTTGGCCATCAGTGTCAGCGCGGCGGCCATGTTGCCGCCAGAGCTGTCACCGACCAGCGCAACCCGGGCCGGGTCGGCGCCGATCTGGGCAGCGTTGGCGATGGCCCACTGCAGCGCGGTGTAGGCCTGCTCGTTTTGCAC
>DASTBN010000579.1:0-2819 GCA_035712045.1 Pseudonocardiaceae bacterium | reverse complement strand
GCGATTTCCTGCTTCGCCGTCTGGAGGAGGTCGGCGTCGGCCACCTTTTCGGCGTCCCTGGCGACTTCAACCTCATGCTGTTGCAGCAGCTCTACGATGCTGGCTCGTTGCGGTGGATTGGTACCTGTAGTGAGCTGAACGCGTCGTATGCGGCGGATGGCTACGCGCGGCTGAATGGTGTGGGCGCGCTAGTGGTGACGAACGCTGTCGGCGCGCTGAGCGCGATCAACGGGGTCGCCGGTTCCTACAGCGAGCACGTCCCGGTGATCTGCATCTGCGGGTCGATACCGCTGAGGTCCATCGAGCGCGGCCTGGGGATGCACCACACGATGGCCGATGGGACCTGGGACCGTTTCCTCGGCGCCTATGCACAGGTGAGTGCCGCGCAGGCCAGGCTGACCCCACACAACGCGGTCACCGAGATCGACAGGCTGATCCTCACCGCCTGGCGGGACAAGCTACCGGTGTACCTGGAGCTGCCTTCCGACATCGCCTACCTCGACATCGAGGTTCCGGCAGCCCCGCTGATACTCGCCCAACCGCCCAGCGACCCGGAACGGCTGCGCTCGTGCACCGCCGCGATCGCGGGCCAGCTCTTTGAGGCCACGACACCGGCGATCCTGGTGGATCTGGACGCCGACCGGTTCGGCGTCGCAGCTGAGGTCATGGAGCTGGCCGAGAAAATGCAGCTGCCGATAGCAGTGATCAGCACAGCCAAGGCAGTGATCGACGAGACGTTCCCTTATTACCTCGGCATCTACAACGGCAAGGCAAGCCAGCCGCACGTACGCGAGGCGATCGAGACCAGCGACTGCCTGCTGTCCATCGGCTACCGGCCGATCGAGGTGACCACGGGCGACTTCACGGCGTCGATGCCCGTCGGCACAATCCGCGCCCGCGGCCACTCAGTGGACATCGGCGATGACAACTACCAGGCGGTAACGCTGAAGGAAGTCCTCCGCAGCGTCATCGACACCGTCCCCCACGTCACCAACCGCGCTCCACGCCATGGTGCCGCAGCGGCGGCGGGCACTCATGCCGACGGCTCCCCCACGCTGACTCAGGCTGCCTACTGGCAGGCCATCCAGGACTACATCCGGCCCGGGGACGTCCTGCTGATCGACAATGGCACGTCATACGCTGTCTTCGGCCTGCGCCTCCCGCCGAAGTGCACCTTCGTCGGGTCGGTCAACTGGGGCTCGATCGGCTATTCGGTCGGAGCCCTGCTTGGCACACTGACCGCGGCACCAGACCGTCGCCACCTGCTGTTCGTGGGCGACGGCTCGTTCCAGGTGACGGCGCAGGAGCTGTCGACCATACTGCGCCACGACCACAAGCCGGTGATCTTCCTGATCAACAACGGCGGGTACACCATCGAACGCGGCTACCTCGGCAAGACCGCCCCCTACAACGACATCGCCACCTGGGCCTACGCCGATCTGCCGAAGGTGTTTCGTCCGGACACCACGGCGCGATCGTTCGTCGTCAGGACCACCGCGGAGCTGCACAACGCCCTCAGCGCGCCGAACGACACGATGATCTTCATCGAATCAATCATGGATCCCTGTGACGCTCCCGCCGCGGTCATCACCAGCAGCAACAACGGGGCCGACATCGACTACGGGCCTCGCGGCCCGCAACACCGCGACAACATCCAACTCCGGCCAGCCACATAAGACGGTCCCATGGCCGAACTAGCCCACTGCATCGGCCTGGACAACGCCGCGCTCACCGGGTGGTGTCAGCGTCTATGACCATCCAGTTTCCTCCCCTGCTCTCTCGATGCTGGCGGTACGTGGTCAGAAGGAGTCTTCACCTCGCGAGAGAGCTGTACCCCATGGCGGCAGGAATTTCGGGGCGTTCTTGCGGGGACTGCGGCATTGATGTGGCACCCTGATCGTTCTTTGTGCCGCATCTGTGCCGCGTCCGCGCGGCGGGGGTGCGGCTGAGCTGGGGGAATCCCCGGCGGATGGGCGAGGCCGCTGGTCAGCGGGCGGTTACGCTGGATCTTTCGAAAAGGACGGAGTGATATCACCGTGAGTGTCAGGCGCCGGATGCTGGCGGAGCGCCGCAGAGTGATCGGTTACACCCAGGAACGGCTCGCTGAGGCACTCGGGGTGGAGCGGACCACGGTAGTGCGCTGGGAAGCGGGCGAGACCTCTCCCCAGCCCTGGTGCAGGCCGAAGCTGGCCAAGATCCTGGTGGTATCGGTTGACGAGCTGAATGTCCTGCTCGCCAGCGGTGGGAGCGCCACGCCACAGGAGGATAGCCAGGGGCCTGATGGGCACGTGGCCGCTGAGCTAGCCGGGGATCCTGAGCACGATCCGGTGCTTATCGCGCCGTGGAGTCACCGGGGTACCGTCGAGGTGGCGGTGGTGCTGGGAGGTGGTGATCGGTCCGTGAAGCGGCGGGGATTCGTGGTCCTCTCCGGCCTGGCGCTGACCGCTCCCGCGCATCAGTGGCTGATCCAGCAGCCCGGGCCGCTGGTGTCCGGGCTCTCGGGGCGCCGGGTGTCCCCAGCGCTGGCGGACCGGTTCATGGCGATGATCGCTGAGTTACGGGCCATGGACGATGCCGCCGGTGGCGGCACCGTGCTTTCGCTGGCCCGGGAGCACTTCGGCATGATCGCTGGCCTGCTTGACCGGGCTTCTTACGACGAGCCGACCGGGCACAGGCTCCTGGTCGCCCTGGCCGAGGCAGGTCAGCTCGCGGGATGGGCCGCCTTCGACACCGGACGCCAGGGCCTGGCGCAGCGCTACTACCTCGCGGGGCTGCGCGCGGCGCACAGTGCCGAGGACCGGCCCCTCGGCGCCTGCGTT
>DASTBN010000578.1:0-3990 GCA_035712045.1 Pseudonocardiaceae bacterium | reverse complement strand
GCTTGATCACTGTTTGTGTGTCGTAAGTGACAAATTTTGTCGTTCTCGACACCGAAACAGTGATCATGGCTTGTCAGGCGCTGAGGGTCATGGGGTGCGGCTGAGCGCGTCACGCAACCGGACCCGGTTTCCGGTGCGCAGCACGGAGTTCGCGTAGACCCGCCCGCCGAGAGCCGCGAGCACGACGGTCGTGGCGCCCGTCAGGATTACCGAGGCGATCACCTGCCACGCCGAGGCGGCGCCGAGGGCGATCAGGACCGGCATCAGGATGGGCGAGAAGAACGGCACCAGCGACAGCGCCACCGCGATAGTGCCGGTGGGGTTGGTGATGATGGAGAACGACGCCGCGAAGGGGATCACGATCAGGACGGACGCCGGGGCCAGCACGGCCTGGAGATCTTCCGGGCGGCTGACCAGCGAGCCCGAGGCCGTGTAAATCGTGGCGTAGAGCAAGAAGCCGAGCAGGAACCAGCCGAGCCCGGCCAGCGCGGTGACCGCCGTCGCGGCGGGCAGCCGGAGCAGGCCGGTCAGCGTCGCCCCGATCGCGCCGATCACCGCGATCAGGGTGAACTGGAGCAACCCCGCGCCCCCGACGCCGATGATTTTGCCGGTCATCAGCTGCCATGGCCGCATCGTGGCGAGAAGCAGCTCGATCACCCGGCTGGTCTTCTCCTCCAGCACGCTCTGCGCCAGCGAGCTGCCATAGATCAGGATCGCGAAATACAGCAAACCTCCGCTGATCAGCCCGATCGCGATCCGGGGGCTGTAGTCACCGTTGTGCGGGTTCAGCGTGGTGGCGGCCACCTGGTTGCGCGCGGCCAGCGCCGGGGCGTCCACCCCGGCCTGGATCAGTGCACTGGTGATCGCCTGCTGGGCGATAGTGCCCTGCACCAGGCCCCGTATCGAGTCGTCGACCTGGCTCTTGCCGATGAGCTGATACGAGCCAGGCTCGCCCACCAGCAGCGCGTCGAGGTCCCCGCTATTGACCTGGCGCCGGCCCGCGTCGATGCCGACCTCGCGGATCTGGAGGTCCTTGCCGAGCGCGCTCGCCGCGGCCCGCAGCGGCTGGATCAGCGCGGCGTCCTCCGTGGCGACACCGAGCGAGCCCCGGTTGCCCTGGCCGCCGATGAAGGTGATGAAGGCGAGGTACCCGCCGAGTATCACCACCAGCACCAGGGTGCCGACCACGAACGCCCGGGTCCGCACCCGGTTGAGGAACTCCCGCCGGATGACGAGCGCGACGACCCGGACCGGGCTCAGCCCGGCGCTCACGCGGTCACCGGCATGGTCTCGGCGCGCTGCGGCGCGCGCACCACGTCGCGGTACAGCTCGGTGAGGCCGGGCCGGTGCCGGCTGAACTCGTGGACGGGCCCGGCGCGCAGCGCCGCGTGAAGCACCTGCTGATCGTCGGCGTCCTCGCCGAGCCGCACCCGGGTGTGCTCACCGGCGTGCTCCAGCACCGTCACCCCAGGCAGCGCGGCCGCCCAGCCGGAGGACGACGGCCCGCGTATGTCGATCACGGTTTCGCCTCCCGAGCGGAGCTCATCCACCGAGCCGGTCGCGACCATCCGGCCAGCCGCGATGATCCCCACCCGTTCGCTGATCCGCTCGACCAGCTCAAGCTGGTGACTGGAGAAGATCACCGGAACGCCGGCGGCTGCCTTCTCGCGCAGCACCCCGCTCATCACGTCGACCGCGACCGGGTCCAGGCCGGAGAAGGGCTCGTCGAGCACCAGCACGTCCGGGTCGTGCACCAGCGCGGCGGCCAGCTGCACCCGCTGCTGATTTCCCAGCGAGAGCTTGTGCACCGAGTCGTCCCGGCGCTCGGCGACCCCGAGCCGCTCGATCCAGTCCCGCACCGACCGGCGGGCGTCGCGGCGCGGCAGGCCGTGCAGCTCGGCGAGGTATTCCAGCTGCTCCCCGACCTTCATCTTCGGGTACAGGCCGCGTTCCTCCGGCATGTACCCGATCCGCCGGCGTGCCCGCGCGTCGATCACCGTGCCCTGCCAGCGCACGGTTCCGGCGTCGGCCCGCAGCACACCGAGCATGATCCGCATCGTGGTGGTCTTGCCGGCCCCGTTCGCGCCGACGAAGCCGAACACCTCACCCGGGCGGACAGCGAAGGACACCTCGGCCAGCGCGGTCCGCTCACCGAACCGCTTGGACAACCCCGCGACCTCCAGCATGCCCGCCACCTTATGTCGGTGAGGTAACCCGGTGAGGAGACTGGCAGCCGACGGCTGCGTTAACGAGCCGTTGCCACTGGTGATCGGAGGCGGGCGTTGCTGAGCTGAGCTCGCCAAGACGCCGCGGTGATGCCCGCCAGGCACAAGATCACCATTTGTGTGCAGAAAGTGACATACCCTGTCATTTTAGCGCGCAAACAGTGATTTTGGGTGCCGCCGCGCCCGAAAAGTCACGCTCTGGGCACGATCGGGTATATAAAGTCATCTCCCTGGCTTGGGAATCCCGTATGGGTGACACCCGATGGGGACCGGGGGGGAGTGAGCGTGAAAATTACGGAAATCTTCAGTGTCGGCCGCGACAGCAGCGGCCATGGCTGGGGCTGGGGTGGCTGGAGAAGGGCTGAGGGAAGTAAGTCCTCTGGCCGATACCCATGGACGGCGGCTCTCACGTGTCAGCTGGGATGAGGTCACCGCCGCGGGAGTGATCACATGAAATCCCTGAGTCGGTGTTGGGCTGGCCGGGTTGTATTTCACCATTTCAGCGAAAACGGCGCGACGCTGGGCGCGGCATCGCCTCGTCGAACGTGATCCGCCCGGGGCGCCTATGGCTGGGATGTGGTGTATTGGATGACCTGCCGGGCATTTGGTTCCGCTAATGATCTGGATAACGCCCGGAGTCCTCTGTGCCGCTCCATGCTCTGGCGTGAGCGGCACATTGATTTTATGCGGCGAACGAACCGCCTATCTAGCGGGGTACGAGCGGGTGCGGGAGCTGGGTGTCCGCGTCGAGCGCTGTCACGGGGTCGGGGACACCGCTGAGGTCGCAGCTGCCGGTCTCGTGGTCCTCCGCGACGGGGCACGCGGCCGGCTGCGGCGGCGGGCCCGGTCGGCACCCGCATCGCGGAAGGCGCGCGGCCGACCTGACAGGTGCTCGGGTTCGGGGAGCTCAGCGGCCCGCGCGCGTTGGCCAATACCTTGACTGGGATGCGGTGACCTTCGCCTACCTGGTGTCTGGCCGTCATGGCGCCACCTGGCATGCGATACCAGATGCACCTCGCCACCCAGGTCCCGACTCCGCGCGGAGCGCGGCGCGGGCTTCCCGCTGCCCGGCGCGTCTACCTCGCCCGCTGCCAGGGCGGGCCGGGTGACCGCCTCGGCTCGAATAGGGCACCGGGTATGCGAATGACCCAATCTGAGAAACTTGTCAGAAGACATCTCGTGGTTATTATCATGAGACGATGTCCCCGGATCACCGTTGGTGCTCGCACAATCACCTTCTGGTGGTATTGAAATGTCACGGTCTCGTCGCTTTCTGGTGGTCCCGGGTCAGTGTTCTTGACAGATCGCATTCGTTGCCGGAAGGCTGGCAGCTCGTGAGGGGCGGGGGATCCGATGTCGTTCGACGAGAAAAGCAGGTTTAATGGCCGTGGACTACGTCCAGACACTGATCCTGGGGTTCATCGCTGGGGTTACCATCCTGCTGGGGCTGCCGGTGGGCCGGATACGGAGCCCGCGTCATAGCCGGACGACGCCCGGTATGCGGGTTTTCCTCAACTCGATGTCAATAGGCATCCTGATTTTCATCATGTGGGACGTGCTGACGCACGCCTGGGAGATGATCTCCGCGACGCTGGGCAAGGTGGGCGACAGCGACGGCGGCATGGCTCCGGTTATCGGCTTCGGGACCTTGCTCTTCGCCGGGCTCGGAGTAGGGCTGCTGACCCTGGCCGGATACGAGCGATGGCTCGCAGGCGAGGGGGGCCAGCTCCCCCTGATGGGCCCCGGGGCGATGGCCGCCGGCGAG
>DASTBN010000577.1:0-4954 GCA_035712045.1 Pseudonocardiaceae bacterium | reverse complement strand
ATGAGGTAGTACGCGGGCATGGCGTAGTCGAAGGCCGGGCAGGAGACCTCGACGATCTCGGCGCCCAGCTCACGCAGCCGACTCACCGCGAGTTCGAAGGCCCGCAGCACGCCAGGCTGGTAACCCTCGCCGCGGAGCTGGCTGACCACGCCGATCCGGACCCCGCCGAGGTCATCGGTGGCGCCTTCGCGGCTGGCCCGCACCACTGGCGGCACGGGTACGTTGATCGAGGTGGAGTCCAGCGGGTCGTACCCGCCGATCACCTCGTGCAGCAGCGCGGCGTCGAGCACCGTGCGGGCCACCGGCCCGCCCTGGTCCAGGCTGGAGGAGAAGGCCACCAGCCCGTACCGGGAGACACCGCCGTAGGTGGGCTTGACCCCGACGGTGCCGGTCATCGCGCTGGGCTGGCGGATCGAGCCGCCGGTGTCGGTGCCGATCCCCAGTGGCGCCTCGAACGCGGCCACCGCTGCGGCCGACCCCCCGCCGGATCCGCCGGGGACCCGGTCGAGATCCCACGGGTTACGGGTGGGCCCATAGCCGGAGGCCTCCGTGGAGGAACCCATCGCGAACTCGTCCATATTCGTCTTGCCCAGGATCACCAGGCCCGCCTCCCGCAGCCGGCGGGTGAGGGTGGCGTCATAAGGCGGGAGCCAGCCCTCCAGCGTCCGGGATCCGCACGTGGTCGGCATCCCGGCGGTGGTGAAGACGTCTTTGAGCGCCACTGGCACTCCCGCCAGTGGTGAGGCCGGGGCCTCGCCACGCCGCAGGCTGGCGTCCACGGCGGCCGCTGCGGCGAGCGCGGAATCGGCGTCCACGTGCAGGAAGGCATGCACGGCGGGGTCCACGGCGGCGATCCGATCCAGATGAGCCTGGGTCACCTCGGCCGCCGAGATCTCACCGGCATGAATCCGCTCAGCCAGCTCAGCGGCCCCAAGCTCAGTCGGCCGTGTCATGACTCCTCCAGGATGCGCGGCACCCGGAACCGGCCGTCCTCGGTTGCGTAGGCACCGGAGAGCGCCTGCCGCTGGGTCAGGCCGGGGCGTGGCACATCCGCACGGAAGACATTGGTGAGGCCGACCGCGTGTGAGGTGGGGGGAATGTCCTCGGCCGCCACCTCTCTGACCCGGGCCACCGAGGCCAGGATCACATCGAGCTGGCCGGCGAACAGATCGAGTTCCTCCTCGGTGACGGCCAGCCGGGCGAGCCGGGCGAGGTGCGCGACCTCGTCACGGGAGATGGTGGACACGCGGTCTCCTGGATGCACGAGTGGGTTCGGGTGGGACTGCCGACCCGGCGAGTCTAGGCCGCGGCGGGTAACCCGGCCGCATGCTGGGGGCGCAACTCCCCGCCCGGGTCTGTCACAATCAGCGCCCGGCGAGCACACGGGCTAGGTGCGGTCCCGTGCGTCGTGACGCCTCACGAAAGGACCCGGCGGATGATCAGGCACAGCGGCGGATGTCCTTTCTGATCCGGGTTCAGTTACCGGACCGCCCTGGAGCACTGGGTGCGGTGGCTACCGCCCTGGGCAAGGTAGGCGTTGACATCCTTAGCCTGGATGTGGTCGAGCGGAGATCCGGAGTCGCCATCGATGACCTCGTGGTGGAGCTGCCCTCCGGCCGCCTGCCGGATGTGCTGATCACCGCGGCGGAGTCGGTGGAAGGCGTGGAGGTCGACGCGGTCCGCCCGTGGGCGGGGGTGCTGGACACCCATCGCGAGCTGGAGCTGGTCGAGGAGATCGCCGCCGATCCGGCCCGCGGGATGCAGGTCTTCATCGATGGGGTACCCAAGATCCTGCGGGCGGGGTGGGCGATCCTGCTGGCCACCACCGCGGGCACGCCGCAGCGGGTGAACGCCTCCTTCGCCGCACCGGAGACCGTGGTCGGAGATCTGCCCTGGTGGCCACTGCGCCGCGCCACGATCCTGGATGGCGAGGACCCCTGGGTACCCGCGCCCTGGCGGGAACTGGGCACCGAGCTGGCGGCCACTCCCCTGGGCGGCCCGGAGCGGGCCCTGCTGATCGGGCGGCCCGGAGGGCCGATGTTCCGCGCCGCCGAGGTCGCCCGCCTGGAACACCTGGCGGGGATCGTCGCGGTCGTGCTCCGCGGCTAAAGCAGTAATTCCATACCTGGCCCACTCACGGCCGGCGTCAGTGAGGACGAACCGCGGCCCAGCACCGGGCGCTGCTCCGGCTACGCGGGGTGTTAGCGCCGGGGAGGTACCGTAACCCCACCGCGGTCGCGCCGAAAGCCAGCCGGCCCACGTGACCGAGCTCATCGGGAATATTTCACCGGCGGAGATTACGCCTGGCACGTGAATGCGCCGAACCCTGCCAGAAAAGCGCGGATGACGAGGATGATATTATTCGCCACCGAGGACGCGGCACGGAAGAAGGGAATAAGCAATATGGGACAACGCGTAGTCCGCTTTTCCGACCTGACCAATAAGATCATTGAGGACGATGACATCGTACGTGTGGTCGTCGAGCGGCATCCGGCCCTGTTAGAGGGCCCAGTAGAGCTTGAAGCCGCTGTTGACGAGGTTGAGGCGATCCGCCTGAGCCAGCTTAATGTCGTCAGTCTCAAGGTTTATCAGGGTGATGGGTCAGCTCCTGAAACCGTCACGATGAAGGTTGAGGAGTTCGACCAGCTGTCAGGTGAAGCGGACATGGCCGATGTGCTCAGGCGAGCACGGCCGGCCTATGCCCCGCGTAAGCAGAGCAAGCCAGCCGCACCAGCGATAGACAAACTGGATTACAGCTCCCTGGAACACGCGGGAAAGCCCCACCGCGGCAAGACGACCGACGCTGAGAAGGAAGTCGTCCGGAACAATCTTGATAAGATCAATGAGCGGCTCGAGCGAGACGGGATGCGGCCGATCAGACTAGACGATCCCGAGATGGTCACACGTTATGGGCTTGAAGCTCTCGCGAAGGACGCGGGGCACATCCTATGACAGGCCGCTCCGCCGGATTTGTCCCGCGTGCTGGGGTACTGTCGGATCCGGGCCAGCGGCCAGGGTAGGCGGCGGTCACGGCGCAGGAGGGGAGGTGGCTTCCGCGGTGCCCGCCTGCCTGCCGACTGGTCCCGGTAGGAACTGGCGGGCCGGGCTGGCGGGCCAGGCCGCGGCGCTGGCCGCAGTAATGCTGCTGGCCGCCTGCGGTGGTGCGAGTGGCGTCCATAAAGAGCCGGACGAGGCGGGCGGTCACCGGATGGTCATTGGGGTGTCCCGGGAGCTGCCGGGCGGGGACGTCCCCGTCGGGCAAGCCGTGCGCGGGCTGACAGCGTTCGGTCATGAGCTTTACACGGTGGTGGCTGATCCAGCGAAGAACACCGTGATCTCACCGCTGAGCATCGGCATCGCCTTCGGCATGGCCCGCGCCGGTGCTGGCGGGCAGACCGCGAGCCAGCTCGACCAGGTTTTTGGTTTCCCGCCCCGGCTGCACGCGGCGTTCAACGACCTCGATCGGAAGATCGTCACCGGGGGCCCGCCACCACCGCGGCTGCCCCCGAACACGACGAGAAAACCTGGCGAGCCGCCGGCACCACCGGTCGTCGCGATCGCCAACGGGTTGTTCGTCCAGGACGGGTTCGCGGTCAAGGGTGATTTCCTCCGGATCCTGGCGTCGCAGTACGGCGCGGGTGCCGAACTCGCCGATTTCACGTCGGGGCGGGCGGCTGACCAGATCAACACCTGGGTACGCGCGGCAACCGCGGAGCGCATCACGAAGGTGTTCGATCAGCTGGATCCGGGTACCCGGCTGGTGCTCGCCAACGCCGTATACCTCAAGGCGGACTGGCAGAGCCCATTCAGCGCCTCGACAATGAGCGAGCCGTTCACCCGGCTCGACGGCACCGTCACCGCAGTGCCGATGATGAACCAGCAGGCGGAGTTCCGCTATGCCAGTGGCCGGGGCTGGCAGGCGGTTGAGCTGCCCTACGCCCGTAGTGAGCTGGCGATGCGGGTGATCGTGCCACAGGGTGCGGGCGGGCTGGCCGGGTTGCTCTCACCCGCGACGCTGAGCGAGATCCAGGCGGGCCTGCGGCCGCAGCGGGTGGATCTGTTCCTGCCGCAGTGGGACTTCGCCACCGACGTGAACCTGCTGCCAGCACTGCGGAAACTGGGCCTGAACGCCGTGAACGGCTTCCCGGGGATCTCCGATGCCGCCCTCGAGCTCGCCGCCGCAGTGCACCGGGCGAACATCACGGTCGACGAGTGGGGCACCGAAGCGGCCGCCGTCACCGGCTTGGCCATGATCGTATCAGCGCCAGCGCAACCGCCGGTCGTGGTCCGGGCCGATCATCCCTTCGCCTTCGAGATCGTGCACCGGCCGACCGGGGCGCCGTTGTTCATCGGCCACGTCGCCGATCCGCTCGCGCGATGATCAGCGAGTTATTTCACGACCCATTCGTTGGCGTTCCAGGTCACGCCACCGCGAGCTTGCCCGTAGACGTTGTCGATATTGTTCGCATGGGCCCACATGATGGGCAGCTGGAATAGCGGGAGCGACACCAGATCATCGGCGAGCAGCCGGTCCGCCTTTGCCAGGGCCTCCGTCTGAACGGACTCGGTGTACTCGGTTTCCGCGATCTCCAACACGGCATCGACAGCGGGGTTGCTGTAGTGCTGGTAATTGGATGCGCCCTTGGTCGTATAGCGATCGGCGAAGGACCATACCGGGGAACCGCGCGAGCTCGTCACCAGGGCCACATCGAACCGGCCCTGGGTGAGGAGGTCCCCGAAACCGGCCGGTGCGGCCCCGTCGGCGATCTCCATCCCGGCTTGCCGGCATTGTGCCCTGATCTGTTCCGTCTCCCCGGAATGCGCCGGTGAGCCGTCATGGCTGAGAGTGAAGGACAGCCGCTGACCCGGCCGGGAGTAGACCCCGTCGGGTCCCAGTACCCAGCCCGCGCGCTCCAGCGTCACCTGCGCTTTCTGCGGGTCCGCCACCATCTTC
>DASTBN010000576.1:0-4330 GCA_035712045.1 Pseudonocardiaceae bacterium | reverse complement strand
CCGCAGGGCCCTGCGATTCGGTGTCGCCGCCGACCGGCTCGCGCACAGCCCACTGACACAGGCCAGCCTCACCCAAACCCTCACCTCCAGCCCACTACAGGGCACACTAACCGGCCATACCGCCATGGTGTTCTCGGTGGCGTTCGCCCCGGACGGGCACACCCTGGCCAGCGCCAGCGGCGACAACACCGTGCTGCTGTGGGATCTGACCACCCGGGAGCAGCCCCGCCGCCTGGGCCCGCCCCTGACCGGCCACACCGACTGGGTGTCCTCGGTGGCGTTCGCCCCCGACGGGCACACCCTGGCCAGCGCCAGCGGCGACAAGACCGTGCTGCTGTGGGATCTGACCAACCGGGAGCAGCCCCGCCGCCTGGGCTCACCCCTGACCGGCCACACCGCCCCGGTGTCCTCGGTGGCGTTCGCCCCGGACGGGCACACCCTGGCCAGCGCCAGCGCCGACAACACCGTGCTGCTATGGGATATGGGACCACTTGAGGAGCTCCGCCGGGACGTGGTGAAGCAGGCGTGCACTCGCGCCGGCGGACCGCTCGACACAGCGGCCTGGGACCTCTACGTCCCCGACGTGAACTACCAGGACACCTGTGCAGACCGCTGACCGATCAGCTCGATCGGAGCTGGCTTCGCAGAGTCGCCGCTCACCGGGCTGCGGCACAGCGACCACACCCGGCGATCAGCTTCAATAGATACGCACAGAACTGAGCAGCCCGACCCCGCAGATCCCGCTGGGTTGTCCGCTGTGCCGCACGCCGGTCTGGTGGCTCCCGCCAAACCTCACAAGCAGCCAAAGCTCAATGGGTGCCGACTGGCAATGTAGGTCCTGGCCCGCCCGGCCACGACCGAGCACGGCCCGAAGGGCCGCGCGCAGTGTCGTGGTCCGGAGCGACCAGATGACATTGACATCCAGGTGCGCGCCGCCGGAGGCGGCCTTGATCCCATAGAGGCGAATTCGGCAACGCACGCGGCGTAACTCTTGCTGTGACAGTATGGCGACGCGTCGTGTGTTGTCCCGGCCGATGCTTGACGGGGGCCTCGACGGGGGCCTCGGTGATCCGCTCGGCGAGCGTGGCCATCCGCTGCTCGTGGCTGACCATCTGATCGCGGACCTTGGTGTGCAGGAGTTTCAGCGTCATCCGCGAGGCGGTGACCGGCCGCGCTTCATCGCCGTAGTGATGTTCGCCACGCCGGGGCTCGGCGTCGCCTTCCGCTGGGGTCGCGTTACTGGGGGCGGGCAGTGTGATCTGGCCCTTGGCCAGGCGGTGCGCGGTCGAGCGGGTATGCCGCGCACTATCCACCACCTGACCGCAGTAGTTCGGCGGCGCTCCCTTGCCAAGGTAGGGCATCCGGTTGGCGCAGCCAGGGATCTCGCGGTTGACCTACCACCGCTCGATACCCGTCGTGCCGGTGGGGCTATCCGGTGGGGGGACCGAGACAGTGAGGTTCATGGCTCATGGGCACGGGGAACGGTGGCGTGCCAAAGGACGGGCGAGAGGCGCGGGGTATCCCGATCCGCTACGGGCCCTCCGGCGCCACGGCGGCTGGTGACTCGTCGAGCCCCGCGCGCGGACTGTAGTTCGAGCGTGTGGCGGGGTAGTAGGGGTTGGTCCCCCGCCGTTCCTCCGCTGCGCAGGGGTGACCGAGCCAGCCCCACCTCGGCAGATGGGTGGGAAGGGACGGTGTGTAGGCGTCCGGTCCGATGCCTGGTACGCCGGGGTGGTGAGGATGGCAATCCTGCGATTAAGCAGGTGCATGCGGACCCCTGATCAGACTGCGTGACGGGGATATGCGGCGTTTGCCGGGTGACGGTGGAGTGCTGCTCGTTGCGGTCACACCTGCGCCAAGGCGGTTTGGCAGCCCGGCCCGGCTTGATGACAAGACGGGCGGTGATGGTGCGGTGGAGGGAGACTGTCCGGGTGTGGGTATGGCGGGAGGCGATTGTGCGGGACGATCGGTCGGCCATGGTGGTGGAGCACTATTCACACGGGGAGTTACTGGCGGCGATCCTGTGGGGGTTGGCTGCGATGGGCAAGTCGACCGATCCGATTGATTCCGATGACCTCGCGGCGGGGGATGAGTTCCACATTGGCGGTCGGGCGGCTACCTCGGCGTTGTTCAGTCAGCTCGCCTGGCGGCCCGGTGCGCGGGTTCTGGATGTGGGTTGCGGCATTGGGGGACCGGCCCGGTATCTGGCGCGGCACTGGGAGGCTCGCGTCACTGGTATCGACCTGACGCCGGAGTTCGTCGGGGTCGCCCGCGAGCTGACCCGCAGGTGCGGGCTTGCCGGTGCGGTGGATTTCCAGGTCGGCAGTGGCCTGGAGCTGCCGGTCCCGGACGGCGGCGTGGATGCGGCGTATTTGCTGCATGTCGGGATGAACGTCGAGGATAAGTCGCGGCTGTTCGCGGAGGTCCGGCGGGTGCTGCGACCGGGGGGCTGGTTCGCGGTCTATGACGTGATGCGGGTTGGCCCCGGTGAGATCGACTACCCAATGCCGTGGGCCAGTGATGCCCGGGCGAGCTTTGTGGCTGAGCCCGGCACCTATCGCCGGCTGCTGGCGGAGGCGGGGTTGCGGATCGAGCGCGAGCGGGACCGCCGGGAGTTCGGCACCGAGTTCTTCTCTCGCATGCCCGCGTCGGCGCACGCGCTGCCGCCGCTGGGCCCGCACATCGTGATGGGGCCTGAGTTCGCGACCAAGGTGAGCAATCTGGTCAAGGCGAGACGGCGAGGGCTGCTCGCGCCGATCGAGATAATCAGTACCGCCGCTGAGAGCACCTCGCCGTGAATCCGATCGAGGTGACGCCTCGAGCAATCGCTATTTTCGGCGACCTATCGCGCGTTCGGGCCTTCCGGAACTTCTTTCGCCCGGGTCAGCGGCGCAGACCGGATAGGATGCGGTCCCGCAGGGTCCCGGGAGCACCGCTGGTGGTGAGTGTGGATGCCAGGGTGAAGAGCCGTTGCTTGGCGATCCCGGTCCCCGTGCGAACCGTGGCATCGATCGCGCTGTCGATCAGAGCGTGTGCGCGGTCGAAGTCTCTCGTCCGGACGGCGACGATGCTGAGCTCGGTGAGCGCGATGGCGCGGGCCTTATTGTTCGTCGGTGAGAGGGACGTGAGCAAGAAGTCAGCGGCGGCGGTTGTGCCAGGGTGGTTCAGGATGCTGTAGGTGGACACGGTCAGGCTGGCGAGCCTGTTCGCGGTGAAGCATCCGGTCCATGCCCGTTCGGTGCGTGGCCGTGCGAAGTCGAACGCGATGAACGCCCGTTCGAGCGCGCGCAAGGCGGCGGTCTCGTCGCCCGAACGACTCAATTCCTCCGCTGCCCGAGCCGCGATCCATGACCGTGTGGCGGGCGCGGAGTTCCCAGGCACATGGTCTTCGGCTTGCTGGAAGAGACGGACAGCTGGCCCGACATCGTTTCGGGTGTCGGCGAGAGAACCCCAAATTCCTAGCGCGCGAGCGGCGAGAGCGCGATCCCCGGTTTGTTTGGCAGCCGTCAACGCTGCTCGCAACGCGTTCGTCGCTTCGTTCGCCCGGCCGAGGTCAACGTGCAAACAGGCCAGTAATGACTCAGTTTCGCCTATCATGACAATGAGCGGAATCCGCGTGGCGTCGGTTTGGGCGTTGTCCACCAGGGTAGTCAGTGTGGCGCGGTGGGTCATGAGTGAATCGAGCACTTCGCGCGGGGGCACCGAGTGCTCGGTGTCATGCAATTCCGCTGTCCGGTCCTGCAAAAGCTGGATTGTCGCGGCGTCAACCGGGCGTCCCTGGTCGACCGAGTGCATCAGCCGCTGCCAGGGAGTGTCCGCCAACAACAACGCTCCGCCCGCGATCGCGGCGGCACTACGGGCCTTCAGCAGGAGTTCTCGTCTGCGCACGTCGTCGCCCTCACCCTGCTCAGGTTCGTCCTGGTTAGGTTCGTCGAGGATAGCGCGGGGTGACGGGGTGGCGGGGTGGTCTGAGGACAACTCGAACCACAGCAGGTGGGCGGGGACGTGGAGCAGCCGTGACCAGCGGTCGAGTTTGGCGAGGTCGTGAACCGGTGTGATGGCTCGTTCGATGCGGCTGAGCTGGCTTTGGGTGATTCCCAGCCACCCAGCGAGCTGGGCCTGCTGCAGCGGCGGGTCCTGGAGAACACGGTAGGCCCGCAGCAACCGGCCGTAATGACGCTCCCGGGAGGCTGCCCGCAGCTCTGGCTGCTCCCAGAACTCCCCCGGATGCTCCGGTGCCGTGCCCGTACCAGCCGAGGCGGGCAGGTGTGGATGGTGACCGGCCATGGCACCCCCAGGTTGATGGTGTATACGCACGGCGAATCCTAGG
>DASTBN010000575.1:0-2760 GCA_035712045.1 Pseudonocardiaceae bacterium | reverse complement strand
CCGCTGAGCAGCCTCATCTACCTTGTGTGCGCGGTCCATGCCCACCGTCCCGTTGCGCGGGCTCGAACCTTGGGGGACGCCGTTCACCGTTGTCGCCCGGCTGAGCTAGCTCTTGCGGTCCTTGCCGCCCTTAGCCAGGTCGCGCCAGCTGTCGGCGGAGACCTCCACGCCGCAGCGTTTGGCGGCGGCGAGGATCCGCTTCCAGGCCCGGTCCCGCTCGGCGTCGCTCACGCCTTCAACCTGGTCGAAGCGGGCGATCGCATTGCGCACGTGCCGGGCGTCTGTCAGCGGCTCCTTGCGCTGCTTGGGGAAGGCGAACTCCTTGTCGGCGAGCCTGTTCTCTTCCGCGGTGCTCATGCCCTCGCTGCGGCGTGGGACGTTCGCGCCACGTGCCCTGGCGCTTTGCGCTTGCCGCGCCTTGGCGATGTTGCGCCGGGCAGCTTCCTTCTGCCGGGTGGTGGCCATCACGCCTCCTCTCTCAACGCGAGTTCGTGGCCGATGTTCACCGGGCGCCTACCCACGATCAGCGGCTGCATTCCGTCACCTGCGGTCAGCGGCAGGACACGTGCGCGGATCAGCGGCGCCGGCCACGGGAGTGAGAGGAAGCCGGCCGCGGCGTGTTCCCATGCCTGGCGGTGCACCGGATCTGGCCTCATTACCGGCCTCACGCATGTCTCCCGCTGGCTGGGTAGCCAGAGCAGGCGAAACAGGAGGTGACGCGATGTCCGGCTCGCTGCAGGCCGTCATTCTGATTCCCATCGTGGTCGGTGTAGGCCTTGCCGCATTCATCTGGATGCTGTTCCATGCCCACCGCCACCCCCGGCAAGGCCGCGGTGGTGCGCCCAACCGGACGGTGACCGGGGGGATCTTCCGCGGGGATCCCCGGCAGCAGACGCCTCACCGGGACGCCCCGCCCAAGGAAGCGGCAGCCGCGGAGCAAGGCAGCCGCGGCCGGGGGATCGAGGAAGGCACGCCAGAGTAGCCAGCGCCGGGTTGAGCGGGCGGCATCGTGGCATCGGTCCGCGGATCACCTAGGGTGATCTGCGGATCACCTGTGGTGCCGGCCGTGGGTTCGGAAACCGGTCCAGTCTGGTCTGGCGAGAACTGCCCATTGCCTGCCCGCGGGCACTGCCACCGGGTGCGGTTGGCGTCCAGGGCTGGATGGTCTGAGGCGCTGTTCCGGCTGTCCTGGCATCCGCCCCTCGAGCCATATCGCGCCGACAATGGCCGCCAGCAAGATGGCGCCGGTGGCCATCAATCCCACCAAGGTCCCGCTCGTCATGGTTACGGCACGCTGCCCGCCACGGCCGTCTCCAAACACCGGCGAAGACCGGCCGGCAACGCAGGCCTGCATCGCGGGCCTGCATCGCGGGCCACCTCGGTGGTCACCTAAGCCGCCGCCAGACCCAGCCGACAGCGCCCGCCGGGCCCCGGTGCGCTCAGGCCGCGTGGGCCTGCCGCTGGAACTCGCTGCGGAGCTGCTTGCAGAAGGCCGGCAGGTCGTCCGGGTTACGGCTGGTGATGAGGACATTGGGCCCGGACGTGCAGACCTGTACCTCTTCGTCCACCCAGTTCCCGCCCGCGTTGCGGATGTCGGTCTGCAGGCTGGGCCATGAGGTGAGCGTCCGTCCCCGCACCAGGCCCGCCTCCACCAGGGTCCACGGGCCGTGGCAGATGACCGCGGTCGGCTTGCCGGCGGCGAACATCGACCGGGCGAACTCCACTGCGGCTGGCACCGTCCGCAGCTGGTCGGGATTGGCCACGCCGCCGGGCAGCACTAGCGCGTCATAGTCGCCGGGATCGGCGTCGCGGATCGCCTGGTCCACCGGGAAGGTGTCTGCCTTATCCAGGTGGTTGAACGCCTGGGCCGTGCCGGGCTCGGGCGCGAGGAGCTCGGGAGTTCCCCCGGCGTCCTTGATTGCCTGCCAGGGCTCGGTGAGCTCGACCTGCTCGATGCCCTCGTTGGCCACCATGAAAGCTATCCGGAGGCCGTCAAGGTCATTAGCCATGGGTGCTTCTCCTTCGAAGTAGTTGTCATCGGGGATGCGTGTCCTGAGGACTGTCCGCGTGTCGGGCCGGCACCCCCGTTCGGTCGCCTGCTGCCCCGGCGCGTGCCGTTAATGCAGTCGTCCTGCTTGTTTCGCGGTGGCCGCCGGACCGGCTCACCCGGGAGTGGTTGTCTGTGCCGGGGGTTCGGGCAGCAGGGCCTCAGCCAGGCTCGGGTAGACCGGCAGCAAATGATCAATTCTCACCAGGGTCAAGGCGCGCAAGACGGCGGTTGACAGTACTACCAGCCGCAACTCTGCGTGGTTGCTCAGCGCCTTCTGGTGAGCCACTATCAGCATGCTGATACCCGACGAGTCACAAAACCTCGTGCCCGTCATGTCGGCGATGACTGCCGTGACGCCGGGGGCAAAGGCGGCACACAGTTCTTCGCCGACGCTGTCAGCGTTAGCGATGTCGATCTCGGCTGGCAAGGTGACCACCACCGCCTGGGGCTGGGCTGGGGCCACGTGCTGTGGATCGCCCATCAGCAGCTCACCCTCCGGGGATCGGCCGTGGTGTCGCGTCCGGTCCCTGCGTCGATGGGTTCGGCAAGATCGGCTGGCAGCTACCCGCTTGATGCCGGGCTAAGCGGTCTGACCGGCCGGCGGCCTGGCCACCGTCCCCGGGGGCCCTAGCACCGGCCGATCCGCAGGCGCAGGCCACCGGGCCGGCCACAGGCCAGGCTGACAGGCATGATCCCCCTGCCGTTGAGAT
>DASTBN010000574.1:0-3127 GCA_035712045.1 Pseudonocardiaceae bacterium | reverse complement strand
GCAGGGACTGCGCACCCTGGTGGTCGATCTGGATCCGCAAGGCAACGCCTCGACCGCGCTGGGAATCGAGCATCGCGCCGGTACTCGGTCGGTGTACGAGGTGCTGCTCGGTGAGCTCGGAATCACCGACGCGGCGGTCGTCAGCCCGCAGTCGCCGAACCTGTTATGCGTGCCCGCCACCATCGACCTCGCCGGTTCCGAGATCGAGCTGGTGTCGATGGTGGCCCGGGAATCCCGGCTGCGCGGGGCGCTCTCCAGTGCCGTCCTCGACGAGCTGGATGTCGACTACGTCTTCATCGACTGCCCGCCCTCACTCGGGCTGCTCACGGTAAACGCCCTCGTCGCCGCGCTGGAGGTGTTCATCCCCATCCAGTGCGAGTACTACGCGCTGGAAGGGCTCGGTCAGCTGCTGCACAACATCGAGCTGGTGCAGGCGCACCTCAACCCGGCGCTGCGGGTGTCCACCATCCTGCTGACCATGTACGACGGGCGCACGAAGCTCGCGGATCAGGTCACAGCGGAGGTTCGCAGCCACTTCGGCGACCAAGTGCTGCGCACGGTGATCCCGCGCAGCGTGAAAGTTTCTGAGGCACCCGGTTTCGGGCAGACGGTGCTGGTGTACGACCCCGGTTCCCGCGGGGCGCTCAGCTACGTCGACGCCGCGCGGGAGCTCGCGCTCGACAAGCGCTACGTGAACGACACTCGGAGGTGAGGCGGTGATGTCCGCTGGCAGCGCGTTGTCTCGTCCACCGGAGTCCCTGACGCCTGGCGCACCACGCCGGGGTGGTCTCGGCCGCGGCCTGGCCGCGTTGATTCCCACCGCACCGGTCAGTCCCGCTCCCAGCGCCGCGCCGTCTCCGCAACCCGCCGCGCCTCCCGATCCGGACACCGGGATTGATCAGCTCATCGGCGCTGTCTACGAGGAGCTCCCGATCGCGGCTATCACGCCCAATCCCCGGCAGCCGCGCCAGGTGTTCGACGACGAAGCCCTCGCCGAGCTCGCCCACTCGATCAAGGAGTTTGGCCTGCTCCAGCCCATCGTTGTCCGGCTTCTGCCGGCCGAGACGGCGATCGGGCTACCGTCGGCTGAGCCGGCATCCGGCCGCTACGAACTGATCATGGGTGAACGGCGGTGGCGAGCGGCCCAGCAAGCCGGCCTGGACCGCATCCCGGCGATCGTGCGCGGCACCGCAGACGATGCCATGCTGCGCGACGCGCTGCTGGAGAACATCCACCGCGTCCAGCTCAACCCGTTGGAAGAGGCCGCCGCCTACCAGCAGCTGCTGGACGATTTCGGTGTGACGCATGAAGAACTGGCGGCCCGGATCGGGCGCAGTCGGCCGGTGATCACCAATACGATCAGGCTGCTCAAGCTGCCCGTCGCGGTGCAGCGCCGGGTCGCGGTCGGGGTGCTCTCCGCCGGCCATGCCCGCGCCCTGCTCAGCCTGGAGGAACCGCTCGCTCAGGAGGATCTCGCCGCGCGCATCGTGGCCGAGGGTTTGTCGGTCCGGGCCACCGAGGAAGCGGTGACTCTCAGCCGCAGCGCGCCTGCCAAGGCTCCGGCGAAGCCAGCCGCGTCCCGCCCGATGCGGGCTCCCGGGTTGCAGCACCTCGCGGAGAGCCTCTCCGATGCCTTCGACACCCGGGTCAAGGTCGAGCTAGGCCGCCGTAAAGGCCGCATCATCGTCGAGTTCGGCTCCATCGACGACCTCGAGCGCATCTCCTCCCTGATGATCTCCCGGGACGCTGGGCAGCAAGACGCGACACACCGCGCTACCTGCGGGTGATGGCGTGATTGATGAGGGTGGCGTACACAGCGCCCAGGTCGGAGCCGTCGGCTTCGATCGCCATGGGAAGCAGCGACGTCTCGGTGAGGCCGGGGGCCACGTTGACCTCCAGGAAATGGGCGACGCCATCTGGGGTCACCACGGCATCGGTCCGGGATACATCACGCAGGCCGAGCAGGCGGTGGGCGCCCACCGCCAGTTCGGCTACCGCGTCGGTCGCGGCTGGGGAGAGCCGGGCGGGGGCGTGGAAGGTGGCCAGGCCAGCGGTGTAGCGAGCGGAGTAGTCATAGAAGCCGGACGTGGCTTCGATCTCTACGGCGGGCAGAGCCCGTGGCCCGCTGGGCTCATCCAGCACAGTGACGGCGACCTCGACGCCGTCGAGGTACCGCTCGGCGAGCACGGTGTCACCGTAGGCCAGGCAGCCCACGATGGCGCCGGGCAGCTCAGTGGTCTCGCGTACCACGTGGACCCCCAGGGCCGAGCCGCCCTGGGGAGGTTTGAGGATCAGCGGCAGGCCGAGCCAATCGACCAGGGCGTCCAGCACATCCTGCGGCCCGAGATCACGGAACGTGGCGTGCGGCAGCGTGACCCAGTCCGGGGTGGAGTACCCCGCGCGGATCAGCTCATCCTTGGCGGTCGGCTTGTCCCACGCGCGGCGGCAGGCCCGGGGATCGGCGCCGACATAAGGCAGCCGCAGCATCTCCAGCACCGATTGCACGGCACCGTTCTCCCCCGTTCCGCCGTGCAAGGCGACGACGACCGCGTCGGGCCGGCGACTGGTCAGCCGGTGGATCAGCGTGGCGTCGGCGTCCCACTCCTCCACGGTCAGCCCGGTGTCGCGCAGCGCGCTGGCCAGCCGCCGCCCGGAGCGTAATGACACGTCCCGCTCGTGCGAGAGCCCACCGGCCAGCACAGCGACGGTCAGATCAGTCACTGCGGGTGCTCCTTACCACTCAGGCGGTGTCCGGGGACGGTGACTGCGGGCCGGCCACCGCGCGTGGCCGCACGCTACCGAACGTGTGAAGCAGCTCGAGCTCGTCCCGCAGCACCGCGGCGAGTCGGCGTACCCCCTCGGCGATCCGCTCCGGAGTCGGATAGCAGAACGACAGCCGCATCTGACGGCTGCCCAGCCCATCGGGGTAGAACGCGGTGCCGGGCACGTACGCGACCCGCTCCGTCACCGCCCTGGGCAGCATCGCCTTGGTGTCCAGCCCTTCCGGGACGGTGAGCCAGACGTAGAAACCGCCAGCCGGCCGGGTCCAGCTGCATCCGGGTGGCAGATGATGCTCAAGCGCGGCGAGCAGCGCGTCGCGGCGTTCCCGGTAAACCTCCTGGTAGGT
>DASTBN010000573.1:0-2469 GCA_035712045.1 Pseudonocardiaceae bacterium | reverse complement strand
ATGATGGCGCACGAGAGCCCGGCGACGGCAAACCCAAGCAGCCGATCACGATCACCTCGGTCGATATTCCGGCCTCGTAGGCCTAATTAGACGCCTAATTAGACGAGGTGATGCGGTAAACGTCGTAAACACCCTCGACGTTGCGCACGGCGCGCAGCACCGCCCCCAGATGCTTGGGGTCACCCATCTCGAAGGAAAACCGGCTCACCGCGACCCGGTCCCTGGTGGTCGTGACTGACGCGGACAGGATGTTGACCCGCCCATCCGCGAGCACCTTCGTGATATCGGAGAGCAAACGGTGCCGATCCAGGGCCTCGACTTGGATCCCGACCAGGAACACTGACGACGACGAGGGTGACCACTCGACGCCGACCAGCCGTTCAGGCTCAGCCCGCAGCGACTCGAAATTGGTGCAATCGGTGCGGTGCACGCTGACACCGCTGCCCCGGGTGACGAAACCCAGGATCTCATCGCCCGGTACCGGTGTGCAGCAGCGCGCGAGCTTGGCGTAGACATCAGGGCCACCACCGCGCACCCGCACACCGGAATCACCGGAGGGCCGGCGGCGCTGGATGGTGGCCGGCGTGGCCCGCTCGGCCAGCACATCGTCGGCGCCTTCCTCGCCGCCGAGCAGCGCGACCAGGCGTTGCACGACATGTCTGGGCGAGGCGTGATGTTCCCCGACCGCCGCGTACAGGGCGCTCACGTCCGGGTAGCGCAGCTCGCGGGACACCGCGACCATGGACTCCGCGGACACCAGCCGCTGGACCGGCAGGCCAGCCCGGCGCAGCTCCTTGCCGATGGCGGTCTTACCGGCTTCAATGGCCTCTTCGCGGCGTTCTTTGGCGAACCACTGCCGGATCTTGGCCCGGGCCCGGGGCGAGGCGACGAAGGTCAGCCAGTCCCGGCTGGGACCGGCACCCCCGGCCTTCGAGGTGAAAATCTCGACGACTTCGCCGTTCTCCAGTTTCCGCTCCAGGGCGACGAGCTGGCCGTTGACCCGGGCGCCGATGCAGCGGTGACCGACCTCGGTGTGCACCGCGTACGCGAAATCCACCGGCGTCGAACCGGTCGGCAGCGTGATGACCTCACCTTTGGGCGTGAAGACGAAGATCTCGCGGGTGGCCAGGTCATAGCGCAGCGACTCCAGGAACTCGCCGGGATCGGCGGCTTCCCGCTGCCAGTCCAGCAGCTGGCGCATCCAGGCCATCTCGTCGACGTCGATGGTGCCGTGGGACGCGCCGTTGTGGGTGCCGTTGGTCTCCTTGTACCGCCAGTGCGCGGCGATGCCGTACTCTGCGGTGCGGTGCATCTCGCGGGTACGGATCTGCACCTCCAGGGGTTTGCCGTCGGGCCCGATCACCGTGGTGTGCAGTGATTGGTAGACCCCGAACCGGGGCTGCGCGACGTAGTCTTTGAACCGGCCGGGCATCGGCTGCCACACTGAGTGGACCACACCGATCGCGGCGTAGCAGTCCCGGACGTCCTCGACCATGATCCGCACCCCGACCAGGTCGTGAATATCGTCGAAATCGCGGCCACGCACGATCATCTTCTGATAGATCGAGTAATAATGCTTGGGCCTGCCCTCGACTTTTCCGGTGATCCGGGCACCAGCCAGCTGCGCGGAGATCTCATCGATCACACGCCGCAGATATGTGTCACGAGAGGGCGCCCGGTTGGCCACCAGCCGCACGATCTCGTCGTATTTCTTCGGATGCAGGATCGCGAAGGACAGGTCCTCCAGCTCCCATTTGATAGTGGCCATGCCCAGCCGGTGCGCGAGCGGCGCGTACACCTCCAGGGTTTCCTTGGCCTTACGGGCTTGCTGTTCCGGCCGCAGGAAACGCATGGTGCGCATGTTGTGCAGCCGGTCAGCCAGTTTGATCACCAGCACCCGGGGGTCACGGGCCATCGCGATGACCATCTTGCGGATGGTCTCGGCCTCGGCCACCGGACCGAGCTTGACCTTGTCCAGCTTGGTGACACCATCGACGAGGTGGGCGACGACCTCACCGAAATCTGTGGATAGCCGGGCCAGCGAGTAGTCGGTGTCCTCCACGGTGTCGTGCAGCAGCGCCGCCACCAGGGTGGTGGTGTCCATCCCCAGCTCAGCGAGGATCGTGGAGACCGCCAGCGGGTGGGTGATGTACGGGTCGCCGGACTTGCGCTTCTGGTCCGCGTGTTTGTCTTCGGCGACATCGTAAGCGCGCTGCAGCAGCGCGAGATCCGCCTTGGGATGCAGCTCCCGGTGCACGGCGGCGAGCGGCTCGAGTACCTGCCGCACCGGGCCGGGCCGCTGCGCGGTGATCCGCCGTGCGAGCCGGGCCCGGACCCGCCGGGTCGCCGAGGGCAGCCGCTGGGGACCGGTGACGTCATCCGAGCCGACCGGCGGCGCCTCAGCACGCTGGAGGTCCTGGCTCACACCGCACTCTCCCACCACATCGTGACTCTCAAGTCGTCAGCGTA
>DASTBN010000572.1:0-2818 GCA_035712045.1 Pseudonocardiaceae bacterium | reverse complement strand
AAAACGGGATGCCGATGATGTCGGCGACCCGCCGCGCGTCGGCGGCGTCCTCTTTCGTGCAGCACCCCCGGGCGCCGGTGCGCAACGTCCCGGGACGGGCGGACAGCGCCAGGTGCACCCCCACCACCTCGTGCCCGGCGTCGGCCATGCGGGCGGCCGCGACCGAGGAGTCCACGCCGCCGCTCATCGCCGCCAGGACCCTCATCGCCGGCCTCACGAGGCCCTGGTCCGCCGGGTCGCCGCCGCACGGGACCGGGCGACCACCGGCTCGATGGCATCCAGCACCTCAGCCACGTCCTCGGCCGTGGACGTCCGCCCGAGGGAGAACCGCAGCGACGCTCGCGCCGCCGCCGGGGAGGCTCCCATCGCCAGCAGCACGTGGGAGGGCTGCGCCACGCCAGCGGTGCACGCCGCGCCCGTGGAGCACTCGATGCCCCGGGCATCGAGCAGCATCAGCAGCGAGTCACCCTCACAGCCGGGGAAGGTGAAATGGGCATTGCCTGGCAATCGCGAGGGACCACCGTCGATGAGGTCATCACCTGGGTCCCCGTTGAGAACCGCGTCAGGTACCCGGGTCAGGACGCCGTCCACCAGCTCGTCACGCAGCTTGGTCAGCGCGGCCGCGCGCTGCGGCTGCGTCGCGACCGCGCTGCGGATCGCGGTCGCCAGCCCGACGATCGACGGAACGTCCAGAGTCCCGGATCGCACGTCGCGTTCCTGGCCGCCGCCGTGCAGCAGCGGGGTGGCCGGGACCTCCCGGCCCAGCAGCAGCGCCCCGGCGCCGTAGGGCCCGCCCAGCTTATGCCCCGTTAAGGTGAGGGCGGCGGCCCCGGACTTACCGAAGTGCACCGGCAGCTGCCCGGCCGCCTGGACGGCGTCGGTGTGCAGCGGTACCCCGTACTCGGCGGCGATCTCGGCCAGCTCACGGATCGGCGCGACGGTGCCAACCTCGTTATTCGCCCACATCGCGGTCACCAGCGCCGCCGAACCCGGGTCGCGCTCCAGCGCCGCGCGCAGCGTCTGCGGCAGCACCCGGCCGTAGCCGTCCACCTCCAGCCACTCCACCTGGGCGCCTTCATGATCGGCCAGCCAGGACACCGCGTCGAGCACCGCGTGATGCTCGACGGTGGTGGCCAGCACCCTCGTGCGCCGGGAGTCGGCGGCCCGCCGCTGCCAGAACAGCCCCTTGACGGCCAGATTGTCTCCCTCCGTGCCGCCCCCCGTGAACACCACCTCCGAGGGGCGGGCACCGAGCGCCTCGGCGATGCTCTCCCGGCTTTCCTCGACGGTGCGCCGTGCCCGCCGTCCCGACCCATGCAACGACGAGGCATTACCCAAGGTGGACAAAGCGGCACTCATCGCCGCCACGGCCTCCGGCAACATCGGCGTCGTCGCCGCATGATCGAGATAAGTCATCGTCTCACCAGCCTAACCGCGCCCATCCTGACCGCGTTCAGGCGCTCCGGACGGCGGTCTCGGCGCTGGCGGCAAGGGTGCGGCGGGTGGTGCCCGGGATGGGCTGGAGCGGGGGCAGCAGGTGGACTTCGATCACCAGATGGTGGACGCCGGCAACGCGGACCAGGGTCTCCCAGAAAGTCTCAGGGCCGACGAAGGCCGCCACTGTGGTGGGGCCGACGCCAGCCAGGCGGTAGCGCACCGCGACCGGGCGTACGGCGGTGGCCGTGTTGATGGCGGCCTGGAAAACCGCGGGGCGGAATCGCCCGCTGGTCACGCCGCACCAGGTGGTGCCTTCCGGGAACACCCCGACAGCCACGCCACTGGCGAGCGCGCCGGCTACCGCGGCGATCATCCCGGGCAGGGCCGACAGGCGCTTCCGGTCCACGAAGATGGTGCCCGTCCGGCGCGCCAGCGGGCCGACCACCGGCCATCCCCGGACCTCGCTCTTGGCCACCATCCGCAGCGGCTGGACCGCGCCCAGCGCGATCAGGTCCAGCCAGGACATGTGGTTGCTGACCACCAGGATCCCTTTGGCGGGAGCGGCGAACCGGTCATCACCGGTGATCTGGAGCCGGATCCGCAGCACCCCGAGCAGCGCCCGGTACCACACTCGTAACGCCCGCTCCCGCCGTGAGGGCCCCAGCAGCGGCCACGCGGCGACCAGCGGGGACCCAGCCAGTACCAGCACCGCCACCGCCAGCAGCCGGAGCACCCGCAGCGGGCGGGTGACAGTGGGCACCGCGTCAGCCGGTGGCAGGCAGCCCGGCCCGCAGGGTGAGACCGGAAGCCACGAATGCGGGCTGGTCATGCCTGCTCACCCAGGAAGTAACGCAGGTACCGGGGATCGACGCGGTCCAGGGACAGCAGCACAAGGAAGTCAGCCACCCCGAAGTCCGCATCGTGCGCTGGCGGCCCGCACACCCACGCGCCCAGCCGCAGGTAGCCCCGCAGCAGCGGAGGCAGGCAGGGGCGGGCTGGCGATGACGCGGACTCGGGGTCCCACGGCTGGCGCGGCACCACCCGGTACCGCTCGGGCGCCAGATGCCGGCTCCGCACGATGTCCCAGACGCCGCGGGCGAGCGCGCCCTCAGCAGCGTCCGCGTCAGCGCCTGTGCCAGCGGCTGGGCTGCGCAGCGGTACCGACGCGCAGCCCACCAGCCAGCGGTAACCGGTGAGCAGCAGGTAGCGGGCGATGCCCGCCCAGATCAGATTCACCACCGCCCCGGTGCGGTGATCGGGATGCACGCAGGAACGGCCAGTTTCCACCAGGCTTTCCCGCAGGCCGCCCAGCGCGGGAATCAGGAATTCGGTCTCGCTGTACAACCCACCGGCCCGCCGGGCGCCCTCGGGCGAGAGCATC
>DASTBN010000571.1:0-3819 GCA_035712045.1 Pseudonocardiaceae bacterium | reverse complement strand
ACAGCCAGTCACGGTCAGTGATGACCAATGTGGCGAGGCCGGAATCGGATTGGTGCAGCGCGATCGACGCGGCGGTTATCATCCGGGCGGTCAGCCGGGTCATCCTCGCGAGGCCGCCCATCAGCTGAGCCAACTCGGTATGAAATCGCCGTCCCGCCGGAACGCCGCCGGTTAGCCACTCGCCGTGAACCCTCCTCTTCGGTTAAGTCAGGCTGTCCCTATTCATCGCGCCGTGATGGTTGCGGGCTCCACGGGCCGGGTGATGCCGGTGCTCTACCAGGCACACCGCAACGACTCAGCGAGCCTCTGGGCCGCCGGGTCCATCCCCAGGCAATCCTGACCTAGTGTTAGGTGATGCTAAGTTTACTGACACTGGCGCTGCCTGCCTTTCTTGCCTCGCTGGTGGAGTTCGCCGAGGCATTCACGATCGTGCTCGCGGTAGGCGCCAGCCGGAGCTGGCGGGCAGCGCTCACTGGCGCGGCGACCGCGACCGCCGCGCTGGCTGGACTGCTGATCGCGTTCGGGCCGGGCCTGCTGGTGCGAGTCGATCGGCAGGTGCTGCTGCTGGTCATCGGGATTTTGCTGCTGCTGTTCGGCGGCCGGTGGTTGCGCAAGGCGATGCTGCGCTCGGCCGGGCTGCTCGCCAAGCATAACGAGGCAGCCGCCTTCACCGAAGAGGTCGGCACGCTGAGGCGAACCAGCCAGGCCCGCGGGTTCGACTGGGCCGGGTTCGCCGTCAGTGGCAAGGGCGTGTTCCTCGAGGGTGTGGAGGTGGTATTCATCGTGCTCACACTCGGCGCCACCGGTGGCGGCTTCGCCGCACCCATGGTCGGCGCCGGAGCCGCGCTGCTGCTGGTCGTCATGGCCGGTGCCGCGCTGCGCAGGCCGTTGACCCGGGTCCCGGAGAACACCCTCAAGTACTTCGTCGGCGCCATGCTGGTCACTTTCGGGGTGTACTGGAGCGCGGAGGGCCTTGGCGTGAGGTGGATCGGTGACGCTGCCGCGCTGGGTTACCTGCTGGCCGCCACGCTGGCGGTGTCCTGGCTGGGGGTGTGGTGGCTGCGCCGCCCGGAACCCGCCGAATCATGAGACCGGTGGTGCTGCACGGTGCTTCACTTGGCGAGTGCCAACCGCCCACCCACATCATTCGATCACGGAGACGCCGGCCCTGGCCGCCGTGCTGGAGCAGCTACGCCGTCGGCTCGGGGACCGGGCGCCGAGCCTGGCGAGCTGGTGCGGCGGAGAGCGGAGTCCACCCTTCGCGAGCTCGACGCCCGGGACCGCGCCCGCGGTCGCGCGCTGGCGACCTTCGTCGACTGCTTCTGCGCCGGGCCCGAGCCTGACTTCGACGAGATCCACACGATCCGCCACGCCGACCGCCGACCGTGACGGGTCTGACGCTGCTCGACGCGAGTGCCTTCTGGCGCCTGGGCAGTCGCTAGCTCGACCCGGACCGGCGCGATGAGATCGCCGAGCGCATCGCAAGAGGTGTCGTCGCGGCGAGCACGCCGGCATCTCGGCGTGCCACCGATGGACTACATTATTGCCGCCATCGCCGAGGACCACGGCGCAGCGATCCTGCACTACGACGCCAACTTCGAGCGATTCACCGCACACACCGACCTCGCGGTCACCGCAGAGCCACTCGCACCGCTCGGCAGCCTGCCCTGAGCCGCACCTCCTGAGCTCGCGCCGGGTGGCTGGCCATCGTCATGGGCTCACCGGGACTGAGCCGCTGGAGGCTTCAAGGATGGCGGATTCGGGTGCCTGCCCGGTGGCGACGTAACTGACCTGCTGGGCGATGGCCACGGCGTGGTCGCCAAAACGCTCGTAGTAACGGCCGATCAAGGCGGCGCCCACGGCCCGTTCCACGCCATGTGACCAGTCCTGGGCGAAAAGGACACCGAATAGGTGACACCGAAGCGCGTCCAACTCGCGGGCCTGGCTTGAGGCCATCGGGTTGGGGCACTTGAGCTGGGCGACGAGGGCGATGTGCCGGGCCAGCTCGCCCATCCGCGGCAAGTGGCCCACCGCCCGGAGAGCCGCGACCACGACCCGCAGGTCCCCGGCGACCGGAGCCTGCAATGCCAGCAAGCTGACAGCGCGCCGCTCGGTGTCCCCGAGCGTGCGGCGCAGCCGATCACGGTCAGTGATGACCAGGTCGGCGAGGACAGGATCGGCCTGGTGCAGCGCGATCGACGCGGCGGTCAACATCTGGGCGGCGAGCCGGGCCATCCTGGCGAGGTCGCCCATCAACTCAGCCAACTCGGTACGGAACACGGCGCGCATGACATTCACCTTCCCCGCAACCCACCGGGCCTCGCACACCCGGCGAGTAACCCCAGCCCCTATCTGTTGGTGAATCCCGCACTCCCGCGGGAATGCCAGCACCGCAAGGGGGCAGATCATGATGCGTCAATTCAGAGCCACAATGGTGATACCCGCGATCGCCGGGATAGCGATGACGATAGCCGGTTGCGGTGATGCGGCGGGCGCCGCATCGGCCATGCCGACCATGCCAGGGTTGTCGGTGCCGGCCGCAGCGCCGGGCCAGGACGCGCCGGTGGCCACCGACACCGTGGCCATCCAGAATTTCGCGTTCGCCCCAGGCACGGTGACGGTTAAGGCCGGCACCACGGTCACCTGGACCAACCAGGATCAGGATCCGCACACCGTGTCCGCGATGAATGGGTCGTTTCATTCCCAGACGCTGAGCACTGGTCAGTCGTATCGCCACACCTTCACCACACCCGGGCGCTTCGATTACCTGTGCACCATTCACCCATTCATGACGGCCACCGTGGTGGTGACCCCATGACTGAACAGCACGAGATGAGCCGTCGGCAGTTGCTGCGGCATACAGCGTGGTTCGGCGCGGCGGTGGTGCTCACCGTCACCGGCGGCGAGGTGATCAGCCACCTTGGCGCCAGCCCCGCTCCGGCCGCCGCCACCACGGCAACGGACCCGAACGCGCTGCGGTTCGTGCAGATCAGCGATTCGCATATCGGGTTCAAGGGAACGGCGAACACCGACGTGAGCGGCTCGTTCACCCGGGCTATCGATCAGGTCAACGGCCTGGGGTTCCGCCCAGACTTCGTGATGCACACCGGTGATCTGACCCACCTGTCCACTCCGGCGCAGTTCGACCAGGTCAGTCAGATGATGCGCGGGCTGCGCACCGGGCAGGTGTTGGCCGTGCCCGGTGAGCACGACTCGGTCGATGACCACGGGCAGAAATACCGCGCCGTCTTCGGAGCCGGTACCAGAGGAGATGGCTGGTACAGCTTCGACGTCAAGGGCGTGCACTTCATCGCCCTGGTCAACACTCTCGCGCTGGAGAAACTGGGGCATCTCGGGACCGACCAGCTTGAGTTCGTCCGCAAGGACGTCGCCGGGCTCTCCAGCGACACGCCCATCGTGGTGTTCAGCCACATCCCGCTGTTCGCGATGTACCCGGCGTGGGGCTGGGGCACCGACGACGCCGCCCAGGCGCTGTCCTACCTGCGCCGGTTCTCCTCGGTGACCTGCCTGAACGGCCATGTGCACCAGCTGTTCGCCAAGACCGAGGGCAACGTCACCTTTTACAGCGCCACCACCACCGCCTACCCATTGCCTCATCCCGGCCAGGGTCCCGCGCCCACCCCGCAGACCCTGCCGTCCGGGCAACTCGGTGCCGCCCTTGGTATCCGGGACGTCACCTACCAGCCAGGCCAGCACACCCTGGCGATCAAGAATAGGAGACTGGCATGAACCCGGCTCTGCTCGCGCGGCTGGGTGCCGCTGGCTGCCTGGCAGCCAGCGGCGTCATCCACGCCCAGC
>DASTBN010000570.1:0-2710 GCA_035712045.1 Pseudonocardiaceae bacterium | reverse complement strand
AGGTTTACATTAAGTGTGCGAGGCCGGATGAACCACCTGATTGAGTAAGTGTTCGTTCCGGACTCGCAAACCCCACAAGCTCCGCCGGGCACCTCCCCCCTCGGTCCGGCGGCGTCGCGCCGCGGCGGGACAGCCCCCAGTTTCCGCCGCGGCGCGGCATCTCAGGCCGGTCCGGCCACGCCGCGACTTCGCGCTTTCGGCGTGAGCATTCCGCGATTGGCGCTGATTCTGGGAGCAGGGGCCACTCGATTTCCGAAGGCGAATGGCATTCCATCCGTTCATCCCAGGTCCAGGGGAAGCGGGTCTGGCGCTACCATCTCCTCGTGCCGGTTGATACTCGACGCGCGAGCGCGCAGGAAGCAGGACCCACGTCCACGTGACGCCGACTCCAATGGAGGGCACCTCCGCAGCAGGTTCGGAGATAACCCAGCCTGAACCCGTCCAATCGAAGATGGTGATCCCAGACTCCGCGGTGCTCGCCCTGCTGGGATCGCGCGATGAGAACCTCAAGGTGATCGAGGGCTCGCTCGCCGCTGATGTGCACGTGCGCGGCAACGAGGTCACCCTCTCGGGCGCCCCGGCGGACGTGGCGTTCGCTGAGCGGGCCTTCGGCGAGCTGGTCATCCTGGCCCGCCACGGCCAGCCTCTCGGCCCGGACGTGACCCGGGCGACCCTGGCGATGCTCGCTCAAGGGGACGCCGAGTCCCCCGCCGAGGTGCTCAGCCTGGACATCCTGTCCCGGCGCGGCCGCACCATCCGGCCCAAGACCCTGAACCAGAAGCGCTACGTCGACGCGATCGATCGCTACACCATCGTGTTCGGCATCGGCCCCGCCGGAACCGGCAAAACCTACCTCGCCATGGCCAAGGCCGTCCAGGCGCTGCTGGCGAAACAGGTGAACCGGATCATCCTGACCCGGCCGGCGGTCGAGGCGGGGGAGCGCCTGGGCTTCCTGCCCGGCACCCTGTACGAGAAGATCGACCCGTACCTGCGCCCGCTGTACGACGCCTTGCACGACATGCTCGACCCCGAGTCCATCCCCAAACTGATGACCGCCGGGACCATTGAGGTCGCGCCGCTGGCCTATATGCGGGGCCGCACCCTCAACGACGCGTTCATCATTCTGGACGAGGCCCAGAACACCACCCCTGAGCAGATGAAGATGTTCCTGACCCGGCTCGGGTTCGGCTCCAAGGTCGTGGTCACCGGTGACGTTACCCAGATCGACCTCCCCGGTGGCCAGGTCTCCGGGCTGACGATCGTCCAGCACATCCTCGATGACGTGGACGACGTGCACTTCGCGCAGCTCACAAGCTCCGACGTGGTCCGCCACCGGCTGGTCACCGAGATCGTGGATGCCTACGCCCGGTGGGACGCGGTCCAGAACAGCGCCGGGGCCCGGCCAGTGCCCAATCGCAGCGACCGCCGCCGGAGACGGTGACGCGGGCATGGGAATCGAGATCGCCAACGAATCCGGCACCGCTGTCCCCGAGGCGTCGATCGCGGCGGCCGCGCGGTTCGCGATGGACCGGCTCGGCGTCAGCCCGCTGGCGGAGCTGTCCATGCTGCTGGTCGGCCCCAAGGTGATGGCCGATCTGCACTTGCGCTGGATGGACTTGCCAGGACCCACCGACGTGATGGCCTTCCCGATGGACGAGGCGGAGGAGGGCGGGGTGCTGGCGGGTGGCCGCCCGGACAGCCCGCCCGGCGGCCCTGAGCTGCTGGGTGACATCGTGCTCTGCCCCGAGGTCGCGATGGAACAGGCGGCCGCAGCCGGTCATTCGGTGCTCGATGAGCTGCAGCTGCTAACCGTGCACGGGTTGCTGCACCTGCTGGGCTACGACCATGCCGAGCCGGCGCAGGAGCGCGAGATGTTCACCTTGCAGGACCGGATCCTCAATGAGTTCCGGCGCGCGGACCGGGCCAGCCGGCGCCGGATCGCCCAGCGGGACGCGGACACCCGGCTGCTCGGCGTCGCTGGTCTGGACGGGCCGGAGGACTCCGGCCCCCAGAGGTAATCCCCGGCGCTCGTGGTGGTGTCGTCGGTGGTCCCGCTGCTTGTCCTAGCCGCGACCCTGGTGGTGGCTGCGGGCGGCTTCGCGGCGGCCGACGCCGCGCTGGGCACCGTGTCCCGGGCCCGGGTCGACGCGCTGGTGCGCGCGGGCCGGTTCGGGGCCAGGGCGCTCGCGGTCATCATCGCTGACCGTCCCCGGCACATCAACCTGCTCCTGCTGCTGCGGCTGAGCTGCGAGCTGATCGCCACGGTGCTGGTCACCCTGGCGGCGATGCGGGCCATGTCACCCATCTGGCTGGCGGTCTTGATCGTCGGGCTGGCGATGGTGGTGGTCACCTACGTGGTTGTCGGGGTGGGGCCGCGAACCATCGGGCGCCAGCACCCCTACACCATCGGCCTGCTGGTGGCCGGGCCAGTTCGGGTGCTGGGCCGGGTCCTGGGCCCGCTCTCGCGGCTGCTCATCGTCGTCGGAAACGCGATCACCCCCGGGCGTGGCTTCCCCGAGGGACCGTTCACCTCCGAGGTCGAGCTGCGCGAACTGGTCGACATGGCTGGTCAGCGTGGCGTGGTCGAAGCCGGTGAAGCCGAGATGATCCACTCGGTGTTCGAGCTCGGGGACACCGTCGCCCGCGAAGTCATGGTGCCCCGGACCGAGATCGTCTGGATCGAGCGGGACGCCCCGGTACGCGAGGCGGT
>DASTBN010000569.1:0-3217 GCA_035712045.1 Pseudonocardiaceae bacterium | reverse complement strand
CTGGGCGCAGCGCTTCGCCATCATGGCCTGGCCGGTGATGTGCAGCGGGCTGCGCGCGACCGCCCGCCGGGGCCAGGCCCTGCCCTTCGCTATCACCCTCGACGGGCGTTTCACCGGCCAGCTCACCCTGGGCAACGTCATCCGCGGATCGCTGCGCTCCGCCTGGGTCGGCTACTGGGTGGAAGCCCAGGCGGCCGGCCACGGCGTCGGCACCGGCGCGGTAGCCCTCGCCGTCGACCACGCCTTCGGCTCCGTGGGCCTGCACCGCGTGGAGGCCACCGTACGCCCAGAAAACGCCGCCAGCCTGCGCGTCCTGGCCAAACTCGGCTTTCGCGACGAAGGCCTGCTCCAGCGCTACCTGGAGGTCGACGGCGCCTGGCGGGACCATCGCCTGCTCGCCATCACCCGCGACGAGGTAGGCCCCGGCCTGGTACACCGCTTGATCCGCACCGGCCACGTCCACCACCCCTGATCCCCACCTCCCGGTTCGCCCAGCGTGTCGTGCCCCCTTGCCCCGCGTGTCGCGCTCAGGCGCACGCGATCATCGCGGCGCGCCTCCGATGCCCAGGCGGCCGCGCTGGCTACGGTGATGCCCGGCTGGCGGCAAGACAGTCAAGACAGCATGGAATGGGGGACAGGGTGTGGGGGGCGGGTCGTGCCCAGCTCGCTGATCTTCGCGGCTTTGGCTGGCGCGTGGCTTGCCGTTCTTGTCCCGATGGCCGCGAAGCGACGGAAAGAAGTGACCTACACCGCCGACTCCGCACTCGCTGCCCGAGTGCTGCCCCGGCCCCACCATTCTCGTGCGGCGGGTCAGCGTAGTCAGGAGATGTCCATGACCAGCGTAGGGATCACGCCGCCGGAACCCCCGGCGGAAGGGCGCCGATACCGGGCGGGCCGGGGCGGTTATGACCCGGAGAACGCCGCCCAGCTCGCCCGGGCGAAGTATGTGTTCCGGCAGCGCGTGGTTCTCAGCCTTGTGATCGGCTCGCTGGCCACCCTCGTGCTGGCCTTCGCGATGTCCGCGCTGCTGTGGTGGGTGCACGCCGCAGTGGACATCTCGGTCGTGGCGTACCTGGGTTACTTGCGTCGGCAGGTGCGGATCGAGGAGGAGGTCCGGCAGCGGCGGGCGGCACGGCTTTCGGGGTCCCGGGTCAGGCCCCCCGCCCCTGACGTCCTGCCAGAGACCGCCACCGACCTCGCCCATGACGACGAGGAAGACATTCAGACCTCACCGGGATGGCCCGCCGCAGAGGCCGCCTCGGTTCATCCCAGAGCGGTCGCGCTGGACTCCGACGACGGAGACCCGATCTTCGATGAGCTACAGCCTGCTTTCGAGCCGCGCTACCGTCGGGCGGTTGGCGAGTAACCGATGGCCGGCTGCTACGCTGAGACCCCGCATCTCGGGGGCTGTAGCGCAGTTGGTAGCGCGTCTCGTTCGCATCGAGAAGGTCAGGGGTTCGATTCCCCTCAGCTCCACAGCAGGTCAGAGGCCCTTTCCGGAGATCTTGGTAGAGGGTCCTGGGCCTCCGTACAGCAGCGGAGTACAGCAGTAGGTCACCCACCGAGACTGTCTCCTAACCGTTTCAACGCGGAGCGGGTGGCCTTCGACGATGCTTGGGCGTAGATCTCCATGGTCACCGCGATCTGCGCGTGGCGAAGGATCTGCATGACCTGGCGGGGGTGCACGTCCAGGTCGACCAGCAGTGTCGCGCAGGTGCGGCGCCCGTCGTGCACTGTGATCTTCCGGATGCCAGCTTTCGCGCAGCGGGCGTCCCAGGAGCGGTTGAAGTTGCGCGGCTCGATCGGTGTGCCCCACTTCGTCGTGAAGATCAGCTCACTGCCCTGCCAGGCCGACCCCGCCTTCGCCTTCGCGTTAGCTTCCTCGGTCTTGCGGAGCTTCAGCGCGGTGACGCAGATGTCCGGCAGCGGTAGCGTGGCATCGGAGGCTGAGGTCTTGGTCTCCCGATGCAGCAATCGCCGTCTCACGCGCTGCAGCTGAAGACCGATCGACAACTCGCCCGACTCAAGGTCGATGTCGTCCCACGTCAGGCCGAGCGCTTCGCCCTTGCGCAGGCCGAGCACGAGAATCAGCACGTAAACGGCGTAGAGTGGATCACGCTCCGATCGTGCGGACTCCAGGAATTGCCGGGCTTCCTCGCTGCTCCATACCTTGCCCTTACGCTTGCGCACCGCGGGTAATTTGATCGTCTTCGCGGGGTTCTTGACGATCAGGTCCTCCGTCACGGCCTGAGATAAGGCCGCGCGCAGGCATGCTCGGATGTCGCTGACTGTGCGAGGAGATAGCTGAGCCTGGCAACACTTGCCAACTGCGCAACAGCGGCGTTTCTTCGCCGGTCGGCGAGTGTCCTTGCCCTGTGCGCAGCATTGACAGGTACGGGCCACCTCGTTAATCCACGTCTGGATGTCCCGCACGCTCAGCCGGTCAAGGCGTTTAGTGCCGAGCCCGGGCGTGATATACCGGCGGACGAACAACTCGTAATTGACGTGAGTAGCGGGTGCCAGATTCGGCTTGACCACTTCTTCAAGCCAGTACGACAGGAACTCGCCGAGCTTCGGTACGCTCGTCGCCATCGGCCCTTGCCGGGCTTGCTGTTGCAGCTTCAGCCACTTCTCATGGACCTGCTCCCGGGTCTTGCCGTAGACGTACTTGCGCTGGCGCTGCCCGTTAGGCTGAGTGACCCACACGTATGCGGCGAAACCGTTGCGATACGGGAAGATCGAGCCCTCGCCGCTGGCTCTGGCTCGCGTACTCATGCGCACGCCTCCGCGACCCGGCGGGCGACGTATTCGTCTACCCACTCGGGCAGGACGCGCCGGTGGCCGCCGTCTTTGAGTGAGCGGATCTGCCCGGTGGCGATAAGGAGCTTGGTCTTTGAGAGTCCGTAGCCGAGCATCTCGGCGACTTCGGCCACGCTATACCACTTGGGGGTAACTCGCGGCCTTGCCCCCAAGTCGGATAATTCGTTCACTGGTGCTGTGCCTCCTCGTCGTTTTATTCGTTATGCGGCGTTGCGGGCGGCTTGTCGTTGTTCGCGTGTTCGGGCGGCGGCGGAGAGGGCGAGGGTGGTGTCTCCGGTGGTGAGGTAGCCGACTCCGGTGAATTCCCAGTGCGAGACGGCGAGGGTGGTGTCCTCGTCGAGTGGCTCTTGGATGTCTTCGGCGGCCTGGCGCTGGCGGTAGACACGGCGTTCGCGGC
>DASTBN010000568.1:0-9591 GCA_035712045.1 Pseudonocardiaceae bacterium | reverse complement strand
GGTCCGCGCCGAGGAGACCGGCTTGATCGGCGAGCAGTACGCCGCGCTCGCCACTGAGCTGGGCCTGTCCCCGCCTCATGCTGACATGGTCGGCGCTGTCGGTGCACTGCGCGGCTACCTGCGGCGCAACGACCGGTGGCTGCTACTGCTGGACAACGCCGAGTCACCTGCCGAGCTGCGCCAGTGGCTGCCCGCCGGGGACGGACATGTCCTGATCACCTCACGCCATCCTGGCTGGGAGGAGCTAGCCGGCCGGGTGGAGATCAATGTGCTGCCCCGCCGGGACTCGGTGGCGTTGATCCACGTCTCCCAGCCAGGAATCGGCAACCCCGAGGCCGATCGGCTGGCCGGGGCTCTGGAAGACCTGCCACTGGCGCTGGCTCAAGGAGCCAGGTTCCTCGCTGAGACCGGAGTATCGGTCGAGCACTACCTCGGTCTCCTGGCGACCCAGGCGGGGGAGCTGCTCGGCGAGAGCGCGCCGACGAGCCATCCGCAGTCGCTCGCGGCGGTGATCCGGGTTTCCACCGATCGCCTCGCCGAGGTCGACCCCGCCGCGCTCGCGATGCTGTACGTGGCCGCCTTCCTCGCTCCCGAGCCGATCCCCGCCGCGCTGCTGACCCGTGCCATCACGTGTTGCGACCAGCCGCACACGCTGACGGCGCTGGTCAAGGCGACGGCGTCACCGGTGGCAGCGCACCGCAGCCTCGGCCGGATCGGCAGCTATGGCCTCGGCCGGACCGATCGCGGGCTGCATTTGCACCGGCTCACCCAGGCCATCCTGCGCGATCAGCTCGCCGACGCTGATGCCGAGGCGTACCGCTGCCATGCCCAGACGCTGCTCGTCGCGGCGGACCCCGGTGACGAACGGCGGAATCCGGCCTCGTGGCGGGAGTGGGCCAGGATCCTGCCCCATCTACTGGCAATCGACCCGGCCACCAGCGCTAGCCCTGAGCTGCGGGACCTGGCATGCCGTGCCGTCTGGTACCTGTTCTACCGCGGGGACCATGCCGCGGCCCGTGACTTCGCCGAGCATCTGCACCGGCAATGGGCGCAGCGGCTCGGACCGGACGATCCGCACACCCTCCGGGTCGCTTACACCCTCGTTCTGGTGCTCGCTTTCGTAGGTCCCTACCGCCAGGGCTGCCTGCTCGCCGAGGACACCCTCCCGCGATGCCAGCGGGTGTTCGGTGATGACCATCCCATCACGTTGTACGCCGCGCACTACTTCGCGATCTGCCTGCACACCATGGGGGCGTTCGACCGCGCCCGGCAGCTCAACCTCGATGCCGTCACCCGGTTGCGAAGGGTGCTCGGTGAGGACCACATCGATGTCTGGCGTATCGTCCATCACCTGGCCAGCGACCTGCGTGAGCTGGGTGAAGTCGAGACAGCCCGGAAGATGCACGAGGACGCCTTAGCCTACGGGCGGCGATTCAACGGTGATGATCATCCCGACACCATTTTCGCCCTGAACGACCTGGGCATCGACCTGTACCGGCTCGGTCTTCTCGATGACGCGCGGCGGCTGCACCAGGACACCTTCGACCGGGCGCGCCGGGTACTCGGCGACGACCATCTCTGGACCATGACCAGCGCCGGTCACCTCGCGCGTGACCTGCTCGCGCTCGGCGACGTGGAGGCGGCCCGGCAGCTCAGCGAGCAGACCCATACCCGGGCGCTGCGAGTCCTCGGCGGTGAACATGACCGCACTGTTGACGTCGCGAACACCCTCGCCGCCGCGCTGCTCGTGGCGGGGCAGACCGATGCGGCCTGCCGGCTCAGCGAAGACACCCTCACCCTGGCCCGTGAGACCTTCGGTGAGGACCACCCGCATACACGCCGGGCTAGTGATACCCTCACTGCGGCCAAAGACGGCGGCCTCCCGTAGCGAGCGGCATCGACGGCGCGCCAATCAAACGCTTATCTCTAGCCAAACCGGATGAACGATCGTGGTTAGGTGACCGTCAGTTCCAGCGATATCAGTCCCAGCGAGCCGTTCGTCTGGGACGATGTGTTCCATCAGTACGCCAGCCTCGTGTCCGCCACGGTTCGCTCGTTCCAGCTACAGGACGCCGATGCGCACGACGCTGTGCAGGCGACCTGGCTGCGGCTGGTCGAGAACGTCCACCGGGTGCGGTTCCCGGAGCGGCTGGGCGGGTGGCTGACGACCACCGCCCGCAACGAGTGCCTGCGCATCTGCCGTCAGGCCAGCCCGCCACCGCAGGAATGCGTCCCTGTGCCAGACGATGTCGCCGACCAGTCGATAGGACCTGAGCAGCGGGTGGTCGACGCCCACACCGCGCAGCTGTTGTGGGACATCGTCGCGGAGTTGCCGCCCCGCCAGCGAGCGGTGGTGCGGGAACTGTTCACCGACGATCCGCGGTCCTACACCGACCTAGCCCAAGTGGCCGGGATGCCTGTGGGCGGGATCGGGCCAACCCGCGCGCGGGCCCTACGGCAGCTCCGGGAGATGCTCGACGGCGACGGCCTGGGCGCCGCCAGCTGGCGATAAGTCCTGGCTGGTGCCCGCGAGCAGCGCCCGGCAGGCTGATCGCTGAATTTTTCCGCTGGTGGTGCGGGGGATGGTGTTGCGAGTACCTAGATAGATGAGGGTAGGGGTGATGCCGAATTGTTGTTGAACCACGCGGTTGATGCGTGATTTCACAGCGTCGCCTGCCTGGCAGGTCGCGTGGCTGACTTCGATGATCAGGCCGAGGCCTTCGGTACCGTAGGAGGTGGGAACGGCCAGGGCGGCGACTCGTCCGCCTTTGATGTCGGGAAAGTCAGCCAGGGCGGCCTCGATGTCGGCGGGGTAGTAGTTACGTCCGGCGATGATGATGAGGTCTTTGATCCGGTCGACGATGTAGAGCTGGCCGTCAGCGAGGTAGCCGAGGTCTCCGGTGTGCAGGGTGCGCGCCGCGATGGGGTCCTCGCCGTAGTCGTTGGGTGAGACCGACGGGCCGGTGACGGTGATTTCCCCGATATGGCGTTCGGGGCACTCGTGGTGAGTGCGCGGGTCGAGGATACGGATGTGATGGCCCGGTAGTGCGATGCCCACGGACAGGAAGGTGGTGCTGCGGTGCGCTGCGTTGCTGGAGGGCATGGCGCGGCCGGTGGCGAGGGTATGACGGTCTACGGTGTCGGATCGAGGGTGCTGTCCCAGTGGGGGAAAGGCGGCGGCCAGCGTGACTTCGGCCAGTCCGTAAACCGGCATCAGGGCAGTGATGGCGAGCCCGTAGCGGCGGAAGCGGTCATGAAAGCGCGCCGGGAGGTCAGGATCTATGGGTTCGGCACCCAGCAGGGCCCGTCGCCAGGAGCTGAGATCCAGGTCGGCGATCATGGTGTCGGTGAGGTGCCGGAGACACAGTGAGTAGGCCGAGGGGGGCGCGACCGAGGTGGTCGCGCGGAACTGCTGGATGCCCCGCAGCCAGGTGACCGGGCGCCGCAGGAACGTGGTGGGTGAGAGGCAGTAGCCGCCGATCCGCGAGTATAAGGGGGCTAACAGGCCGCCGACCAGGCCCATATCGTGATATAGCGGCAGCCAGGACAGGATTTTGTCGGCTTCGGTGAAGGCCAGCGCCTGATGTATGGCCTCCAGATTAGCCATCAGGTTCCGATGGGTGATCACCACGCCGCTCGGGGAACGGGTAGACCCGGAGGTGTACTGCAGGTAGGCGGGAGCGTCAGGAGCGATGTCGCCCGTCGGCAGGGACAGCTGCGCGGCGGAGTAGGGACCGGTGGCGAGGTCGGCGCTGATCAGATGGGGTGCCAGGCCGGTGCCCAGCGCGGCTCGCCAGCCATCAGGATCATCGGTAACGATGACGGTGGGTCGGCAGTGGTCGCACACGCCGCGGTTCCGCGCCGGGACAGGACCGCCGGCGTGGTGGGCCGCGGGCAGCGGCACCGCTAGCACCTGGCAGACCATGGTGGCCAGGAACCAGGCGAGCAGTGCGTGCGGGTTTTCGACGGCTAGGGCGACCCGGTCTCCAGGGGAGAGACCCAAGTGGATGAGGCGGGCGCGGGCGCGGGCGGCGGCGTGGTCGAGTTCGGCGTAGGTCAGCGGCACTGCGGTGAGAGTGTCGCCGTCAGCGCGGACGTCATGGCAGGCGACCGCGCCGGGGTGCTGGTGCCGGTGCCCGGCGAACACCGACACAATGCTGCCCTCGGGCACGCGGAAGCCATCCGGGCCAGGGTACGGGGTCATCGGTAGAAGCGGCGGTTGCCGGTAGCGAACCTCCGGGCGATCGCCAGATCCTCCGGCGTGAACAGATGTGTCGGCAGGTGCGGGGCATCCGCGGCGCAAGCTAGGCGCTCAGGGGTGAGATAGCGGCACAGGCTGGTTTCATGCAGCGGGAAGTCCAGCATCTCCCGGGCCGCCAGATCGATGCTGTAGGGGTGAGCGAAGCCCTCGATGTCGAGGTTGTGCAGGACAGCGGCGAGCAGGGACACGGTCAGCGCGTCGCGCAGCGCGGGATCGTCCTGGCCTTCTCGCCAGCGAGCTGGCGATGCCAGCTCCCGCACCGCCGCGAGCACCTCAGGCGCGCGGTCGTGTCTTCGTAGCGCCCCGGGCAGGTGCGGGCGTATCGCCTCGGCGAGTGCGGTGGCCGGCATCGCGGCGAGCAGCTCGCCGGGTCGGCGGATCCATCCGCTCGCGCGCAGCGTCGCCTCGATCGATTCCCGGCTGTAGCCGCTGCTCAAGGCCGCTACCAGGACAGCTACGAACCGGCTGATCAGCACGCTAGTGCCGAGCGCGGAGCTGCCGCGGGACACGGCCACCTCATAGCCCAGGCGATGCAGGTAGCCAGCCAGGCCCGGCAGCGCTCCGGGATGGAGTTCGCGCAACTCGATGAACCGGCTGCCGGGTCCGGCGGGCCAGTACAGCACGGTGGGGTGCGCTACGGTGCGATGGGTGAATGACAGCGCCACCGCCACCGCGCCATCCTGGGGGGCGGCGGCGATCGGTACCAGCCGCGACCACAGCGGCGGGGTGGCGTCGGCGGGCTGATGCTGCGCGCCATTGGGATCCCGGTTGCTCAACTCCATGCGTAGCGCGTGCAGCTCCGGGGCGTCGACGGGGAATTCCAGCATGATGTTCCCAGTCGGCGGCGTGTTCGCTCCGGCCAGCGTGGCAGCGTTGTAACGAATGTGGAAGAACTGGTAAGTGTTTTTGATCACTCCTCCCGTTTTGGCGAAAAGTTCGAATTCCCGGAGCGGATCGTGGGGAGCGCCGCTGCGGGCGGCCCGCTCCATCAGGTCCACTGTGCCGCTGCGGGCGGGCTGGTAGATCGGAGGCATCTCGGCTATGTGCCGCCGGGCTGCGGCCAGTGCCTGAATATCCTCCGGCCGCAGCTCATACCGACGTTCGGTGGCTGCGGGGATCTTCCCGTCGATGACCTTTTTGGCGAACTCCCGCAGCGCGGTCTCGATATCCTCGGCGGGCGCTACATGGTGAACCAGCTGGTGGGCGTGTGCTTGCGGCGCGTTCCACCGGGCGTCCCAGATCATTAGGTCCAAAGCGGCGGCCAGGCCCAGTTGCAGCGGCAGAAGATGGGTTCCACCGAAGATGAGTGGCATATGATAATCGGTAAGTTCGGTCATCCGGAATAGCGTGTCGGGGGTGTCCACGGCCAAGCGATGACTGCATCGCAGCATCAGCTCCAAGCCGCAGCCAAAGCAATTTCCTTGTACCAGGGCGATGACCGGAACCGGACTTTCCCGCACCGCATCATAGGCCTCGTAGTGGGGCCCGATCGCGGTTTGGATCGCTTCCGCGTTCTCCAGGACTACGCTGGCTCGCATGAGGTCGCCGCCGTTGATGAAGCTGCCGGGTTTGGCCGAGCGGATCACCACGGCTCGAATCCGGTCGGTGTCCAGTGTGGACATGATGTCGAGAAGTTGCCGCGTAGAGCCGAGAGTGAAAATGTTGATCGGCGCTTTCGGGGTGTCCAGGCTCAATTCGAGCAGCCCGTCGTGCTCGGTGACGGAAAATGGCATCGGTCAGCCCCCTGCCTCACCGGTGTTGAGGTAATCTATCAGTGACTGCACGGTCAGGTTGGCGATGTCCCCGATGGTGGCCAGCCAATCGTTGAGCAGTACCGGGTATCCGAGTTCGTGTTCTAGGGTGAGCGCGAGGGTAGCCACCCGCAGCGAGTCGAATCCCAGATCATCAACGAAATGGTCCCTGGGCTGGGGTGTTGTCCTCGCCCCGTCCATTGCCGCCTCGATCGCGCGGCACACCCGCTCGACAGTGGGGCGGCGCGGGGCCGATTGGATCATGCGCTGGGCCTCCGCCTGCGGGTGAGCGCGAAAGGGGCCCCCTGGGAGGGGGCCACGATGATGGTTCTGCGTGTCGGTACCACCGGATGCGTCGCGGCACTGGTGAAACCGAAGCGTTCGACGAGTTCGGCGAGCACGAGTTTCATCTCATACAGCGCCAATCCCATGCCGGTGCACCGGTGCTGGCCGCCGCCGAACGGGAAAAATTCATAGGGGCTTGCCCGTCTGCCGGACAAGAACCGCTCCGGGCTGAACATCTCCGGCTCGTCGAACGGCGGGCAGCGCCGCTGCGCCAGATAGATACTCGGCGACACCCGGATCCCGGCGGTTAGGTTCATACCAGCCAGGACCACCGGGCACCGGGTCTGCCGGGACACCACCGGCACCACCGGGCGGAACCGGAGTGACTCGCGGATTACGGCGTCCAGCCACGGCAGCTTCACCACGGCTTCGGGATCGGGATCAGTGCCCAACTCCGCGAGCTCCGCCCGCAGCCGGTCCATCGCGTCGGGATGCTCCGCCAGCAGCACCAGCGTCCACGCCAGCGCCGTACCGGTTGTCTCATGCCCGGCGAATAACAGCGTCATCAGTTGAGCTCGCAGCCACGCGGCTGCCTCCGCGTCCGGCCAGCCCGCGCAGGTACCCAGCAGTGTCTGAAACACATCACCACCGGCCAGGCACCCGGAGATCCGGCGAGCGGCGCGCTCCTGGTTCAATAACTGCGCGAGCCGCTCCGCGTTGTGGCGGACTTGTTGCGTCGCGACATTCTGGGCGGGCCCGCCCGCTGCGGCCAAACTATGGTGCAGCTGCGCCACAACGTGGGTCACCTGCGTACGGATGGCGTGGTGATGCCGCGGATCGGGGCTCGCTCCCAGCACCACGTCTATGATCACGTCGAGAGCGATGGCCAACAGAGCCGGCAGCAGCGGAAAGGGCCGGTCTCGGGGCCAGCGCGCGCTGGAGCGCCGTGCGATCTCCTGGATTGAGCGGCCGTGGGTCTGCAAGCGAGGACCGCTCAACGCGCGCAGCAACAGCCTGCGTAACCGGATGTGTTCAGCTCCGTCGAGGACGAACAGGGAACGCTCTCCGAATAGCGGCCTCAAGTAGGCATTGGCTAACCCTGCGGCCAGCGCGTCGTCGGCTGCTGTGAACACTTCCCGGACGGCTGCGGGATCGTGCACCACGACCACCGCAGGTGTCCCCCAGCCGGGCACCTGTAAAGTGAACCGGTCCCCAAAATCGGCCGCACTCTGCTCCAGTAATGTGTAGGGACGGGAGAACCACATAAACGACTGTGTTTGCGATAGCATCTGCGGACCAGTCGGTAATCCTGCTTGCTCCATTCTGGCCTCACTGCTCAGACTGCGCTACGTCATGCTGCGAAGTTCCGTCGAGCGCGCGAAGGCGATGTGAGTGGAACCAGGATGCCACCCCTCTGCCAGGGGGTTTCAAGATCGAAGCTTCGTTGCTGGTTCTTCGGATAGCGTCAACTCCACCCGCGGCACCCCCCTGGCCATCGCCAACCCGCTCCGGCCAGTGTCTCCCGTCATGGCCGCCTTGCACAACTGGTGTTTATCCCTGATTCGGACATCGAGCCCAACGAGATCGGGCCGGAAAGGTAAGGAAGCGGATACCAGAACGGCGCGGGGAGTGCGCACTGAGTTTAGGCTGTGTCCTCCAGCTCTTCAGGCGGGTGGTTGACGCTAAGGGGAGTCAAGAGATCTGAGGGACAGAGTCTGGTCCGAGTGCTTGAATAGCCGGGTCCCGGCGGATACTCCAGAAACCGGGTGCTCGGTCGTGACGGAACGCCAGCGTGGCGCCGGGCCCGGGCGTCTCTGCCGTTCGCACTTGCAACGTTCTGCGGCTGGCCTGGCACGGCGTGGAACCGGCTCTGCCCGTGTGGCGTCCCCTGGTGGTCAGCCGACTACCTCACGGACGTCGGTTACCCCATTCCAAGGAGGGCAGGAGCAGATGGCAGGGCAGTTCGGCGCGCAGTTCGAGCAGATGACCGCGGCGGCCAGTCATGTCGCCGAGGTGAACCAGAGCGTGCAGGGCCAGCTCGCGGGTCTCCGCAACCAGCTGGCACCGCTGGCGGGGGCGTGGAAAGGGCAGGCGGCGACCGCCTTCGCGATGCTGATGGAACGCTGGGACACCGACGCGCGCAATCTCAACGAGGCGCTCAATGGCATCGGCGAGCAGATCCGCGGCTCCGGGACCACCTACGCCCAGACCGATGAGGACCAGCGCCAGAGCTTCTCGCAGATCACCCAGGCGCTCGGCTGAGCGCTCGGTTTCCTCCCGCACATCCTGACGAACTCGAGGAGCTAAGCACGTGAGTGAGATTCTGGTCACGTTTGGCGAGCTGGAGAGCGCGCGGAGCTCAATCCAGACAACCTGGTCGAACATCAGCCGGGAAATGGAAGACCTCAAGCGGTACCTGCAGCCGATGGTGGAGACCTGGACGGGTGACGCGGCCAGCGCCTATCAAGCCCACCAGGCGAAGTGGGATCGATCGGCGGCGGACCTGAATCAGGTACTGAATCAGATCGGCATCGCCCTGGGCACGTCGAATGAGAACTACCAGGCCGGGGAGGCGGCGAACCGGGCCCGCTGGTCCTAGCCCGGGTCGTAGCCGGGTCTCTCCGGGTCGCCGCCGGTGCTGGGAGTCGGCGGCGACCCCCCGTTTTGACCGTCTCGCGAGGCGGCCGGTATCGTCTGACGGTGTTATGCGGGTGTGTGGCACCCCGCATCACAGCCCCATGCCGGCTCCAGCAGCTGGACCCCTGCAATTGACGAGGTAGGCCCGTGCGCACGTACAGCCCCAAGCCTGGCGAGATCGAGCGCGCCTGGCATGTCATCGATGCCACGGATGTGGTTCTGGGCCGCCTCGCCAGCCAGGCCGCGATCCTGCTGCGCGGCAAGCACAAGCCGATCTACGCACCGCACGTCGACACCGGTGATTTCGTCGTGATCGTGAACGCGGGCAAGGTGGCGCTGTCAGGCAACAAGGGTGATAACAGCTTCGTGTACCGGCACAGCGGACGTCCCGGGGGGCTCAAGCGGCGCTCGTTCAACGAGATGCTCGCCACCCGGCCGGAGCGGCTGGTGGAACGTTCCATCAAGGGCATGCTCCCGAAGAACTCCCTGGGCCGCGCGATGAGCCGCAAACTCAAGGTCTACGCCAGCGCGGAGCATCCGCACGCGGCGCAGCGGCCGCAGCCGTTCCAGATCACCCAGGTCAGCCAGTGACTCTTAACGACTCAGTGACTCTTAACGACTCAGTGACTCTTAACGACTCAGTGACTCTTAACTACT
>DASTBN010000567.1:0-3072 GCA_035712045.1 Pseudonocardiaceae bacterium | reverse complement strand
GCGCGCTGGGCCTGGCCACCAGCACCCTGCTCGGCGCCATCGCCTGGCTGCCCGCCCTTGATGGCCGGTGGGTGATCGCGGCGCTGGCGCTGCTCGCGGGGCTGATCCTAGTGATCAGCTCGCTACGCCCCCAGAAGCGCTGACACCGCCGCGGTGAGTGCCTCGCGTACCTGCCGCTGGAATACGGCGCTGGCCTGGCGGTCGGTGCGGACCTCGATGAGGCGGGTTCCGCCGCCTTTGAGGGCGGCGGGCAGCTCATCAGGCGTCGTTACGTTGTGGTGCTCCCAGCCGGTCGCGGCGGCCATGTGAGCGAAATCCACGCCGTGGGGGGTGCCGAACAGTTTTTCGAACTGTTCCATCCCAGCGTAGGGCAGGAGGGAGAAGATCCCCCCGCCGTCGTTGTTGACGACCGCCACCGCCAGGTCAGGGCGTGCCTCGCCGGGCCCGATGACCAGGCCGTTCTGGTCATGGATCACTGCGAGGTCACCGAGCAGGGCGAAGCTGGGACCGCCACCGGCCGCCTGGTGAGCGATCGCCGCGCCGAGGGCGCTGGAGACGCACCCGTCGATGCCGCTCACTCCCCGGTTGGCGAGCACCCACGGCCCTTCCCCGGCGCGCATGGCCAGATCGAGGCAGCGCACCGGCATGCTCGACCCGGCGAAGAGCAGCGCATTCGGCCCGGCCAGCTCAGCGACATCCCGGGCCAGCCGCAGTTCACTCAGCTCAGCGTCCCGGTCCAGGATCCGGTCCAGCTCGTCGCGGGCGGCCGTTTCCATTCGCTGCCAGGTACGCAGCCACTCCGACGGATCCCGCGTGCGCGCTAGCTCAGGCAGGGCGGGAAGCACCGTCATCGCCGTGCGCGTGGGGTCCGCCCAGTCCGGATTCGGGTCCACCACAATGTGCCGGACGTGGGGGTAAAGGGCGAGCAGGGATTTGGCGAGCCCCGGTTTGCCGACAGTGACGATCAATTCGGGGCGATAGCCCTCCGCCACCGCGGGGATAGCGAGGAGCTGGCTGTACGTGGTGATCGCGTGGGGTCCCAGCCGGGCCCCGCTCGCCGGTTCCGCGAAAATCGGCCAGCCGGCCGCTTCGGCGAAGGCGACCGCGTAGCGCGGGCTTCCGGCACCGTCGCCGGCCACGAGGATTCCCCGCTCGGGCGGCTCCGCCAGCTCCGGCACCGGCTCATCGGCCACCGGACTCACCGGCGCGGCCGTCCACGGCTGCCCCGCTGGCCGCCCCTCCAGCGGCTCTGGCCATTCCCGGGACCATTTCCGGGGCCATGCCTGGTCGGCCGGGTCGGGCACGAGCGGTTCCCGGAATGGCACGTTGAGATGGACCGGTCCCTGGCCGCGGGCGGCGCGCAGCGCCCGGCAGATCACCGACCGCCAGTAGGCGGTCATTCCGGGCCGGGCCTCGGCGACACCGAGATCCGTGAAAAACCGGACCGCGTCGCCATACAGCTTGAGTTGATCCACAGTCTGGTTCGCACCGGTGCCACGCAATTCCGGTGGCCGGTCAGCGGTGAGGACCATCAGGGGAACGTGAGCGTGTGAGGCTTCCAGCACAGCCGGGTGGAAATTGGCCGCAGCCGTTCCTGAGGTGCACACGATCGGCACCGGAATACCCGACATCTTGGCCAGGCCGAGACCGAGGAACGCGGCCGAGCGCTCATCGATCCGGACATGCGCCCTGATCCCAGGATGCCCGGCGAAGGCGATCGCCAGCGGCGCGGACCGGGAACCCGGAGCGATCACCGCCTCACGCACCCCGCCACGAGCCAGCTCATCGACGATCACCCGGGCCAGCGCCGTCGACGGGTTCAGCACTCGCGGCCGCCGGTTCCCGCCGAGCCCTGCGACTCGATGATCTTCACGGCGACGTGCGCGAGCAGGCGGTCATCGGGGTCGCCGAGGTCCAGCCGGGTGATCGCCTCGACGCGTGCCATCCGGTAGGCGACGGTGTTGGTGTGCAGGTGCAGCCTCCGGGCGGACTGGGTGTGGCTGCCATGGTGACGCAGGTACACCGAGAGGGTACGGACCAGCTCAGTACGGTGCTCCCGGTCATAGTCCAGCAGCGGGCCGAGCACGTCACGGGCGAATCCCATCAGCGCCCGCATGTCACCGATCGTGCAGAGCAGCCGGTAGATACCGAGCTCGTCGTAGCGGACGGGCTGGCCGGCGCGGCCCAGGCGCAGCCCCAGCTCGATCGCCCGCTCGGCCTGGCGCACCCCGCTGGGCAGCTGTTCCGGTGAGTTCACCGGTTCGCTCACCCCGCAGGTGAGGCCCGGGCCCAGCCGGCATAACGCGGCCAGCGCCCCGGCGCCGGGGTCACCGGGGACGATCACGACCAGCGCGCCATCCCTTCTCGCGGAGCCCGCACCCGGCACGATCGCGGAGATCCGGCGGGCGTGATCCACCTCGGGCGGTGCCGGGCGGAGCATCGCGACACGCAACGGCACCCCCTCGGGCAAGCCCAGCGAGCGGGCTTTGCGGCGGGCATCATGGGCGTCCAGGAACTGACCGGAGACCAGGGCCTCGACCACGCTGGCGCGGTAGCGCAAATCCAGCTCCGCGCTGGTCCGCTCATGGGCCAGGGTCAGCGCGAACAGCGTGGCCGCGTAGGTGACGGTGAGGAACTCGGCGTCATCAACCGCCTCATCCAGCACCAGCAGGTACCCCAGGCTGGTGTCGCGGACCACCACGGGAGCCACCAGGCAGGCTTGATCCAGCTGCGAACCGGGGATCGCGGGGATGCGCAGCGGCCGCCGGGCGGCTTCCAGCGCGCGGAGCAGCCGGTCGACGCTGGGATCGGTGCGGTTCCAGCGGAGTCCCGGCAGCGAGTCGGTCCCGCCGGCCTGCGCGCGCGGCCGGAAGGCGGTGTCCAGCAGCACGACGCGCTTACTGACCAGCCCGGCGAAGACCTCGGTGAGCCGGGCCGGGTCGGCGCCGCCGAGCGCGGCGTCCGCGAGCTCGTCGCAGACCGCCATGGTCCGCCGGTAGATCGAATTCTGCCGGGACAGGCCATCGAGCGCCCCGCCGCCGTCTTCGGCAGGTGCGCGCCCGGGCATCTCCG
>DASTBN010000566.1:0-3969 GCA_035712045.1 Pseudonocardiaceae bacterium | reverse complement strand
GACCAGCGCCCGCAGCGAGTTGCCGTGCGCGGCCACCAGCACAGTCCGCCCGGCCCGCAGGTCGGGCACGATCGCGGAGTCCCAGTACGGCAGCATCCGGGTGACGACATCGGCCAGGCATTCGGTGGCGGGCGCGCCAGTCGCGGCGTACCGGGGGTCGCCGTCCTGGCTGAACTCAGTACCAGGATCTACGGGTGGCGGCGGGGTGTCGTAGGAACGGCGCCAGAGCGCGAACTGCTCATCGCCGTACTGCTCGCGGACCTGCGCCTTGTTCTTGCCTTGCAGCGCGCCGTAATGCCGCTCGTTGAGCCGCCAGTCGCGGCGCACCGGAATCCAGTGCCGGTCCGCAGCGTCGAGGGCGAGGTGGGCCGTGGTGATCGCGCGGCGCAGCAGGGAGGTGTGCACCACGTCCGGCAGGAGGGCCGCCTCGCGCAGCAGCTCACCGGATCGCCTCGCCTCGTCTTCGCCACGCGCCGATAACGGGACGTCTACCCATCCGGTGAACAGGTTCTTGGCATTCCACTCGCTCTCGCCGTGGCGGAGCAGGATCAGCGTTCCCAGGTTCATGTCCCCAGACTGCCAGGCGATCCAGGCACAGCTCGAACCGCACCGCCAATGACACCGCGATGTTTGGCCCGATCGGGCGCTGGCCGTGTCTACCAGGTTACCCGTAAATTAATCTGTGACGACGGTGTACCGGAACCCCCCTGCTGACACCCACCGTCGTTGCAGGGAACCGTTAGTCACCCGCTTCCCCCGCCCCCCGGGATAAGACTGGTCAGACAAACGGTTCCCTGCGCAGGGGGATTCTCTTCGCATCCCTCAAGCAGTCCATTGAGCGGCGGCCTTACGGGCCGCGTGACGTCCCCCGTAGGTACCCGGAAGTCCGCCTTCGTATAGGTACTTGACCTCTTCCGCGACCTCCCGGGTCAGGCAAGGCCAGATCGCGGCGACACCATTTTCATCACGGCAAGCACAGCAGTGACCTCCCGGGTCAGGAACATGCGCGGTCAACGCGCTACGCCACATGTCTGGCAATTCGGCCAAGATCGCGGCCATACCCATGTTCATCTACCTCCCAGAGACCGGTGCATCCTACAACCGCCCGTCAATGGGCCCCTCGGGCCAGCGGTGCCGGGTGGGCACCAGCCCTCAGCTGGCGGCATACGCAGGAGAGATAACGTTGCGTGACCAGCCTGTCCGTTGAGTGGTAGCCCACTGGGCCCATCCTCGGCGGAGCAGAAGCACTCACGGTGTCCGTGTCAGCGCCCTGCGTCGCCGATACGACTGTTTCGCTCTCCGGGTCGCCGGTGTTACCGGTGCTGTTACAAGCCCTGCCACGGCGCTCCACACGGCCGCCAGGGCCGGTCAGCGCCGTGGCGGGACAGCGCGGTGACGTACCGGCCCGGGGTAGGCCAAACGGGTGCACTGAAAATTAGCACCACAAAGGTCTTGAGATCCGACCGTCTGGCTGAGAGGGTTTCACCGCTCTCCTCGCCGCTCCCACCGTACTTCCCGGCAGGTGAGCGTAAGCCCGTGGTTCGTCCTCCCCCGTCGAACTGCGGCCCGCCAGGATCGCTGGGCACCCCCACCCAGCGGTTTCCGTTCACGCGGGACACAGTGGCGGGGCGAGTCCGAGTGTGCGACTCCCCCCTCTCCCCCGGACCGCCCCGCCACCAACCCCGGACCACATTCAGTCCCCGGTCCGCACAGGAGGTCAGCGCACCAGGTGTTCGAAGGCAGCGAGATTGCTCAGAGACTCCCCGCGCGCCGCCCGCCAGGCCCATTCCCGCCGGATCGATGAGGCGAACCCGATTTCCAACAGGGTATTGAAATCACCATCGGCGGCTTCCAGGACCTGTCCCAGAACCCGATCAAGCTCCCGCGCGGTCAATGAGTGATGAGCGAGGCGGCCGACGAGATAGATGTCGCCAGATTTATCCAGCGCGTAATGAACGCCATACAGCCGGGCATTACGGCGCAGCAGCCAGCGATATACCTCCTCATGAGACTCATCGGGGCGCCGGCACACGAAAGCTTCCACCAGGACCCCGTGATCGCCGACCAGCACCCTGCAGGTGGTCCGCAGCTTCTTGGTTCCCGGCAAGGTGATAATGAAGCTGCCCGGCTCGCCCCGCTCGTGAGGCAGCCCCGCCTCATTCAGCACCGCGGTGATGAGCTGATCCAGCCGGGCCGCTGTATTCACACCGCTACCTCGCGCGCCAGTGCGTCCTTCCGGTAAGCGGCGGCCGCGTCGGCGTAGACCCCGAGCAGGGCGTCGGTGGTCCGCTCCCAGGAGAACCGCCGGGCGTGCGGGGCGGCCCCCGCCGCCAGCTTCTCGCGGCGCCGGGGGCGCAACGCGACGGCGGCGAGCGCGTCAGCCCAGTCGCCAGGATGGTGACCGCCCACCAGCTGGCCGGACACGCCATCGGCCACCGCCACCGGGAGACCGCCCACCTCGGCCGCGACCACGGGTGTGCCGCACGCCTGAGCCTCCAGCGCCACCAGGCCGAAAGACTCGCTGTAACTGGGCACCGCCACCACGTCAGCCGCGCGGTACGCCCCGACCAGCGCCGCACCGCCCTGCGGCGGCGCGAACACCACCTGCTCCGCGATATCCAGTTCAGCCGCCAGCTGATGCAGGCTGGTGGGCTCGGCCCAGCCGCTGCCGGAGGGCCCGCCCACCACGAGCACCCGCAGCGTGCGCCTCAGCGCGGGATCGCGGCGCAGCATCTCGGCCGCGGCGCGCAACAGCACATCCGGGCCCTTGAGCGGCTGGATGCGGCCGATGAAGGCGAGCACCACAGCCCCGGGTGGCAGGCCCAGCTCCTCGCGGGCGGCGGCGCGGGGCCCTGGGGTGAACAGTTCCAGGTCGACTCCCGGCGAGATGGTGGTGGTCCGGGCCGGGTCCGCGCCGTAGAGCTCGACGAGCTGAGCAGTCTCCACCGGGGTGTTCGCAACCAGCCGGTCGGCCTCGGCCACCACCTGCTGCTCGCCGATCACCCGGGTATGCGGCTCCGGGGCATCGCCCTGGGCTAGCGCGGCGTTCTTGACCTTGGCCAGGGTGTGCGCGGTATGCACCAGCGGCACCCCCCAGCGGTCCCGGGCCAGCCAGCCGACCTGCCCGGAGAGCCAGTAGTGCGAGTGCACCACGTCGTAGTACCCCGGCTCGCGGCGCGCCTCGGCCCGCAGCACCCCCGCGGTGAACGCGCACAGCTGTGCGGGGAGGTCATTCTTGGCCAGGCCCCCGTAGGGCCCGGCGGTGATGTGCCGGACGGTGACGCCCGGGGCGAGCTCCACCACTGGGGGCAGCCCCGAGGAGGTCGCCCGGGTGAACACCTCGACCTCGACGCCGCGGCGAGCCAGCCGGGTCGCGGTCTGCACGATGTAGACGTTCATCCCGCCGGCGTCGCCAGTACCCGGGGTATCCAGCGGCGAGGTGTGCACGGACAGCACGGCGGCCCGGCGCACTCCCGGCCCAGCCCGCATCATCACGATCCCATCTTCCCGTCCCACCCCCGTCCAGGTCAGCCCTCGGTTCTGGCGGTGTGATCACGATCCGCCGGGCGGCACTAGAGTCTCCGGGTATGGGGCCTGGGAGTATGGGTGATCAGCGGCCGACGGCCGTGGTAACAGGGGCCAGCAGCGGGATCGGCGCCGCCACCGCCCGGGCACTGGCGGCCGAGGGCTTCCATGTGGTGCTCGGCGCGCGCCGCCTGGAGCGCTGCCAGGAGATCGCCGAGGAGATCGGCGGCACCGCTCGGGAGCTGGATGTACTCGATTCCGGTTCGGTGGCCGCGTTCACCGCCGCGGTGCCCGCCGCCCGGGTGCTGGTCAACAACGCCGGGGGCGCGAAGGGGTTCGAGCCCGTGCTGGCGGCCGAGGAAGGGCAGTGGCGCTGGATGTGGGAGGCGAACGTGCTCGGCACGCTGCGGCTGAGTAGGGCGTTCCTGCCGAAGCTGATCGATT
>DASTBN010000565.1:0-4771 GCA_035712045.1 Pseudonocardiaceae bacterium | reverse complement strand
CCCGCGCTGATCGCCGCCGGGGTCGCGCCTGGCTCCCCCTGCATCCGCCGCGCCGTGCGATGGCTGGAGGACCACCAGAACGACGACGGCGGGTGGGGCGAGGACCTGCGCTCCTACGACGACCGTGCCTGGGCCGGCCAGGGATCCTCCACCGCCTCCCAGACGGCCTGGGCGCTGCTGGCCTTGCTCGCCGCCCGCGAGCCGAGCGAACGGTCCGACGCCATCGAACGCGGTGTGCGCTGGCTGTGTGACACCCTCCGCCCGGACGGATCCTGGGAGGAGCCGGAGTTCACCGGCACCGGCTTCCCGTGCGACTTCTACCTCAACTACCACCTCTACCGCCAGGTGTTCCCGATCACCGCGCTAGGCCGGTACCTGTCGTGAACGAGGTGGTGCTCTGCACCCCCCTGCGCGTCGAACAAGCCGCGCTGCGGGCCGCCGCCCCCGCCATGCGCGTGATCCGCACCGGCATGGGCCCCCGCCGCGCCGCCACCACCGCCGCCCGCCTCCCCTCCGGTCCTGTCCTGATCGCCGGCGTAGCAGCCGCCCAGCTCCCCCACATCCGCCCCGGCGACATCGTCGTCGCCACCGAAGTCCGCACCGCCTCCCGCTCCACCGCACAATCCCTCCCGAACTCGACAGCCCTCCCGAACTCGACAGCCCTCCCAAACTCGACAGCAGAGCGCTTTTCCCGGCCGCAGACCGCTCTGCTGTCGAGTTCGGGAAGCGCAGCGCGGGAGGCAAGCCCGGCGGGCGGGGTGGAGAGCCCGTCTGCGGTGTTGCTGGCGGGGGCGTTGCGGCGGCTGGGGTTGCGGGTGCACCTCGGGCCGATCAGTTCGGTGGCGCGGATCGCTCGGCATCCGGTCGGGGACGGGTCGGTGGCGGTGGATATGGAATCGGCGTGGCTGGCTAGCGGCGACCGCCCGTTCGCGGTGATCCGGGCGATCGTGGACACACCGGATCACCCGCTGTGGCATGTGGGCACTCTGTCGCGCGGGATCACCGCGCTGCGGGCGCTGCGGGCGTGTCGGCCCGCACTGGAGTGGTGGGCGGCGGCGGCTGGGCCGAGGGAGATGCTGCTCGCCGCGCCAGGTGCGCTCCACGCCGCCGGGGCTTCCGGTGAGCGGGACGGCGAGGTGCTCGCCATCGCCCGCCAGGCGGATGTGGTGCTGGTGGCTGGCTCCGCCAGTTCGCTTGGCACGCGTCGCCTGGTGGAGCTCGCACGGCGGGCGGGCGCGCCCGCGTACCTGATCGGCGAGGTGAGCGAGATCGATCTCCGCTGGCTCACGGGCCGGGCTCGGCTGGGTGTCGTCGCCGACGCCTGCGCCGCACCTCAGCTGGTGGAACAGATCGCGCGCTGCCTGAGTGGCCTTGGCCGCCTCACCGTGCGCGGCTCACGGCCCGCCGGGGAAGACCTCACCAGCGCGGTACTCGGAGAGGTGAATTGAGACATAGCCATGCCCTTACGTCAATCCCTGCGGCTGGGCCGCTTCCTGCTCACGCAGAAGCTGCTGCGCCGGGACAAGTTCGCGTTGCTCGTCGAGCTGGAACCACTGTTCGCGTGCAACCTCAAATGCGGCGGCTGCGGCAAGATCGCCCAGCCCGCCGCGCTGCTCAAGCAGCGGATGCCAGTGGAGCAGGCGATCGCGGCGGTGGAGGAGTGCGGCGCCCCGATGGTCTCCATCGCCGGTGGCGAGCCGCTGATGCACCCGCAGATCGACGAGCTCACCCGGCAGCTGCTGACCCGCCGCAAGATCGTCTTCTTGTGCACGAACGCCCTGCTGCTACCCAAGCACCTGCACAAGTTCGCCCCGCACCGGGATTTCGCCTGGATGGTGCACATCGACGGGCTGCGCGAACGCCACGACGCCTCGGTGCGCAAAGCCGGCGGCTTCGACGCCGCGGTGGAGGCGATCCGGATGGCTCAGGCCGCTGGCTTCCGGGTAATGACCAATACCACGTTCTTCACCACCGACACCCCGCAGGACGTCATCGACGTGCTCAATTATCTCAATGACGACCTCGGCGTCGATAACATGCAGATCTCCCCCGGTTACGCCTACGAGAAGGCCCCCGACCAGGAACACTGGCTGGGCGTGGCGCAGACCCATGAGCTGTTCGCCAAGGCCTTCGCCGGCGGCCGGCGGCGGCGCTGGCGTCTCAACCACTCCCCGGTCTTCCTGGACTTCCTGGAAGGCAAGCGGGAGCTGGCCTGCACCGCCTGGGGCATCCCGTCCTACTCGCTGCTGGGCTGGCAGCGACCCTGTTACCTCCTGGACGACAGCTACGCCGCCACCTACAAAGAGCTGTTGGAGGAAACGGACTGGTCGTCCTTCGGCCGCGGCCGCGACCCTCGCTGCGCTAACTGCATGGCCCACTGCGGCTACGAGCCCACCGCCGTGATCGCCACCATGAACTCCCTGCGCGAAACCCTCCGCGCCACCGTGAGCAGCTGACCCCCGAGCCCGATGGACGAGTCCTCGTCGACCTGTTCGACCGGAGGCGCTGTGGACCGCGCTCGACGCTGATGGCATTCGCTGATGATCCTGCGTGATGTCAGCGTTCTCGTGTCCGCGTTTCGCCGGGAATCCCCCGGTGGTCGGCTGGCCACCGCGGATCGGGGCTTCGCCCGCTTCGAGCGCCTGGACTGGTTCGATCCGGCTCAAGCCTGACCCGGGAGCCAGCGGGTCTCGGCACCGCCGCCGAGCTATGCGACACACCGAGCACCAGAGCGCGACACACCGGGGGATAGGGAGAGCCGTATCGGCGCGGGAGAGCCGGATTGTCGGGGTGACGGCCCATACTGCTGCGGTCTGGTCGGGGGCATGGCACGGAGGAGGGTGCGGTGGCACAGCGGAATAGGGAGCGATTGGCAGCGGCGGCGGCGCGCCGTCGGGCACGCCGCCGCGCCCATCCCGGGCAAGCAGGGGCGGGGTCGTGGACCGCTGGGGGGTGGGCATCAGGCGGGGGGAACCCAGAGCCAGCGCGGGCCAGGCCATCAGCGGAAACGATCTCGACGATACTGCTGTCCGCCGCGCACGAGCACTGGGCGGGTGATCCGGAGGCGGGAGCGCGGATCGGCGCCATCGTCGCTGATCGGTGCGCTGACCAGCCAGCGGCCCTCGCGGCCGGGGCGCACTGCGCGGTGACACCACTCATCACCGCAGCGTGGGACCGTGGCTGGTCACCTGAGGACCTGCACCAGATCGGCCGTCGGCGCCTCGACGCAGCCGGGGTCGGGTACCTGATCGACGCGATCGCCGGTGAGGCTCAGCGCTACGCCACGGCGACGATCCCGCAACGCTGGCTGGAGGATCTCGGGCAGATCGGCGCGCGGGTGTGGTGGGAGCCCGATCAGGCCGGAGGCCACCTCCACCAATGGATTGCCCGCCACGGCGCCAGCCTGGCAGGGGCGCTCAGCACGGTGATCGAGGTGCTGGCGATGCTGCTGGCGCTGCCGACGCTGCCCAGGCTCGGGCCGGTGCCGGGGGCCGCCGCCGTCACCGCGATGCCCCGCCGCGGTGTCGACCAGAAGATGCTGGCCCGTGTCCGGGCGCTGCTCGCCAAGGCGGAGTCGACGACCTTCCCCGAGGAAGCCGAGGCGCTCTCAGCCAAAGCGCAGGAGCTGATGAGCCGGTATTCGCTGGAACGGATCGTGGTGGAGAGCGCCGCCGGTGATCCCGGCGCGGATCCGCATCCCGCCGCCGCCCGGCGGATCTGGCTGGACAACCCGTATGTGGCGGCGAAAGCGCTGCTGGTGGGCGCGGTGGCCGAGGCGAACCGGTGCCGGAGCGTGCTGTCGGAGAAGCTCGGGTTCACCACCGTGCTCGGCGACGAGGTCGACCTGGAGATCGTGGAGTTGCTCAGCACGTCGCTGCTGGTACAGGCGACCCGGGCGATGGTGTCCGAGGGCAGTCAGATAACCCGCACCGGGCGTTCCCGCACCCGGTCCTACCGCCAGTCATTCCTGATCGCCTACGCGACCCGCATCGGTGAAAGGCTCAGCGCCGCCCGGGACGCGAGCGCCGCAGCGGTAGGTGATCAAGCCCGGCTGCTGCCGGTGCTGGCCGCCCGGGAACAGGTGGTGGACGAGCTGTTCGAGGAGATGTTCCCGCAGTCGGTGTCCCGCTCGTTCAGCGTTGGCAACGCCGCCGGATGGCACGCCGGCCGCGCCGCTGCGGATCTCGCTGTCCTCGACACCCGGCGCGCAGTCGCCTCGGGAGGCAGCTGAGCACCTTCTCGACTGGTCATCCTCGGCTGGTCGCGGCCCATCCCCACCCGGCGCGATCCGCTGGAAGCTGGACCCTTGAGCTTTGGCAAGGTCCAGCACCCGCTTCGCCGCCACAAGTTTCCGGCCTTCAGCACGCCGCTGTTATGGGGACATATCGGGGTGCGCACGAGGCTCTGGGGCGGGGTCAGCGGCAGCTATCGGTGTTTACACTTCCGCTAACACGGGGCGCTATGGAGTCGATCTATCTCACGCGCGGGGGCCGGAGAAGCCACGCTGACCGGGATTTGTTCGAGCCAGAGCGCCCCTGAGCGCGGTGGGCCGATGCCACGGAGGAGGTGAGCTGGTGGGCGGCGTGTTACGCGTGCGGCTGTGCGAGGCGGGCGCGGACACCGAGCGACTGGACACGCTGGCCGGGTTCTTTCGCGGCGAACTCCGCCAGCTTGACGTGGAGGACGTCACCGCGTTGCCGGCCGGTGAGGCTCCGCCAGGCGCGCGTGCCTTCGATGCGGTCGCGGTTGGCGGGCTGCTGGTCAGTCTCGG
>DASTBN010000564.1:0-2244 GCA_035712045.1 Pseudonocardiaceae bacterium | reverse complement strand
GTCAGCGGGACGCTGTGGTTCATCTCCTGGCTGCGGGGCCGGTGGCCCAGCCACGGCCCGCTGCTCGGCAAGGCGGCACAGGCTTCCTACGCCACCTACGTCATCCACCCGCTGGTGCTCACCACGGTCATGGTGGCTTTCGCTTCTGTGGCGCTGGCACCCGAAATCAAGTTCGTGCTGGTGGCCACAGCGGGGGTGGCCGCCTGCTTCGCAGCCGGTTACGCGCTCACCCGGGTGCCGGGCATCTCCAAGGTGCTCTGACCCAGCAGAACAAGGGACCGGCCTCGGATCAGAAGCCGTGCCGCATGCCATGTTGGGTGAGGGAACCGCCGGGGACTGCCGGGAGTCTAAGGGTGGTGAGCGAGCGCAACGATGCGGCCGGGGCTGCCCGCCCGGCCAGTCTCATCCTCATCGAGCAATCTGGTGCCAAGCACGAGATCCCGCAGCTGTCGTGGGTCACGGGGATGGCCGGGGCGGAGCAGGCCATGCGCTGCCACGGCTCGCATCTGCGGGAGGTCAAGGTGGTCAGCCAGCACCGGGCCATCGCCCGCTGGAAGGCCGCCGGGCTGGGCTGGCGCCGGGTCGTGTGACCGCCTGCGGTCGCCTGCTAGGTGGTCGCCGGCATGCCCGGCGTCGTGCGGGGCGCCCCGCGGGTGATCGCGGCCCGCATCGGCCTGATGGGGTGCCACAGCTGGCGAGCGCCGACAGCCGGTGACTGTGCTGGACCAAGGCGGGGTATGCGCTGAGGCGCCATCGGCAAGCCGGGCATGCCCGGTGATCAGCGTCAGGCGCGGACGGGGCTGCCCGGCAGCTTTACAGAATTGTGGCGAAACGATGGAATGCGCGGGCGCCGGAGCCAGCAGCGTGCCGTGCGCCCTCACGCGGCCGGGACCAGATCAGGCTGCGGGTCTGGCAATGCGGCAGTATCAGCCACATGACCGAACTCACCGATGTTTCCGGCGCATTCGGCTACGGCGACTCGATCCTCGCTGGCGAGCGAGTGCGGCTGCGCGGCGTGCGTGACGACGACCTGCCCACCCTCGCAAAGTGGGAGATGGATCCCGGACGCATGGCCACGCTATCGAACTGGGTGGTGCCGCCATCGGAGGCCGCCGCGAAGGAGCGCATCGCGAAGTGGAGCGCAAACGAGAAGGACGACCTCGGCTTCGCCATCGAGACGCTCGAAGATCCGCCGGTGCTGGTCGGCAATATTGGGTTGTGGGGCGCGCGCCCCAAGGACCGGTGTGCGACGCTCGGGATCGCCCTCGGCCGTGAGTACATCGGCCGTGGCTACGGCACGGATGCGATGCGCGTCATCGTCGGCTACGGGTTCCCGAGATGGGCCTGCACCGCATTCAGCTCGGTGTGGCTCCGTTCAACCCCGCCGGGATCCGCGCCTACGAGAAGGCGGGGTTCGTCGAGGAGGGCCGCCTCCGCGAGTCCGTGCTGCACGACGGGCGCTGGTACGACGAGGTGCTGATGTCCATCCTCGACCATGAGTGGGCGGCCCGCCGATCGTCTGGCCGATGAGCGAGCCGATACCGTTGGCGCTACACAAGTAACCGGGCTTGGATCGCGCTCGGTGATCAGCGCCTTTGGGTATCCCAGCACGGAGTCCCCGCCGATCTGGCGTGAGTCCGAGTCAACTGGGGCATGCCATCGCTGCACCGAACTGGGCGATCTGCGCGGTCGCCCCCACCTGCATGCTGACCTAGGCTCCCCTCGACCCATCCGGTCGGCGGCTAGAAGAGTGCGGGTCCGCGGTGAAGTCTCCAGCGTGTCTTGCAGACTGTCGGCATGCCTGTCCGACTTCACCACATCGTCATCGACGCTCACGACCTGCCCGGCCTGGCCCGGTTCTGGACGCAGGCGCTTGGCTGGAAGATCCTGTCCGAGCGCGAGCGGGAGATCGTTATCGGTACCGACGAGAACGCACCCGTCGGCATCTGCTTCATGCCGGTCACCGATCCCAAGACGGTCAAGAACCGTGTGCACCTCGACCTGACCAGCAACGCGGCAGGCCGTCTCCAGGAGATCGACCGTCTTCTTGCGCTCGGGGCAAGCCGGGTTGACATCGGGCAGACTGGCGCCGAATCCTGGACCGTTCTCGCCGACCCCGAGGGAAACGAGTTCTGCGTAGTGCGGCCGAAGGAAACGCTCATCCGTTAAGGCCGAGCAGCCGGGGCCGCCGGCGAACTCTCTGCGGCAAATGAGTGCGTGTCGGAGAGCCCTCTGATTGGGGGC
>DASTBN010000563.1:0-8486 GCA_035712045.1 Pseudonocardiaceae bacterium | reverse complement strand
GCGTCTTCTGGTCGGGTCAGGCTGTGCGCCGGTACTCGTTGATCAGTCCGCCGAGGACTCGGTGGCGTCGGATCGGGGTGTCGAAGGGGATCGGAGTGGCTGGGTCGTGGGTTGGCGGGTGTTGACCCAGGCTCTGGTGCGGGCGGTGGTCATTGAAATGGCGCACGTAGCGGTCAAGAACAACTCGGGCGTGTCGTTCGTGGTAGATCAGCAGCCGGTTGGTGCACTCGGCGCGGACGCTGCCCACGAACCGCTCCGCATAGCAGTTCGCCTGAGGCGTACGGGGAGGGATCTTCACCACGGTGATGCCTTCGGAGGCGAAGGCGGCGTCGAAAGCGGCGGTGAACTTGCAGTCTCGATCGCGGATGAGGAAGTCGAAGGCGCTGATGCGGTCACCGAGGTCCATCAGCAGGTTGCGGACGGCCTGGGTGGTCCAGGCCGCGCTCGGGTGAGCGGTCACGCCGAGTATGTGTACCCCGGGGACAACCTCGGCGGCTAGCGGGCACCAGCGGGAGCGCCCATCCAGCGCAGCACTCGGCTCACGTCAGACGGCGAGACGATCCCAACCAGTGCGTCATCGGAGAAAACCAGGGCGCGTCCTTCGGCGCACTCGCTAAGCCGGGGAAGCAGGTCGGCGGCGGGCTCGTCCGGCCGGGCCTGGGCGACCTGGTCGAGCGGGCAGGCGATATCGCGCAGCCGGGTGCTCGCCCGCTCCTGCGGCGGCACGCGCCGGATCTGGTTGAAGGTGACCAGCCCGGTGACCGCTCCTCCATCGTCGGTCAGCGGGAACGAGGAGTGCCGGTGCTGGATCAATTCGCTGCCCAGCAGGTCCTCGACCGTCATCGACCCCGGAGCGGTCTCCGGATTGGGGGTCATGACGTCCCGGATGGCCAACTCGCCGAGTTGACTGCGGACGGTGGCCTGCTGGTTTTCCGCAGTGGCCGCGCCGACCAGAAACCAGCCGATGAGCGCCAGCCACAGCGCACCGAAACCGTCTCCGGTCAAGAAGCCGAGCAGGCCCAGTGCCACGAGTCCCCAGCCGAAGCCCTGACCGGCCCGGCTGGACCACCGGGTCGCTTTGAGCCGGTCGCCGGTGCGCCACCAGATGATCGAGCGCAGCAGCCGGCCGCCGTCCAGCGGCGCGGCCGGGATCGCGTTGAACACGGCCAGCGCGATGTTGATCCCACCCAGCCAGGCGAATCCGGCCAGCACGAGACCGTCGTAGCCTCCCTCCCGCAATAGGGCGGCCACCCCGAGGAACACCCCACCCAGCAGCAGGCTGACCAGCGGGCCAACCCCGGCGATGCGCAGCTCGGCACCGGGATTGCGGGCCTCCCCTGATAGCCGGGCTACCCCGCCGAACAACCACAGGGTGATGTCCTGAACCTGCAGGCCGTTGCGGCGTGCCACCAGCGCGTGAGAAATCTCGTGGGCGAGCAGTGAGATGAAGAACATCACTGCGGTCAGCACCGCGGCGACGATGTAGGCGCCGCTGCTGTACTGCGGGTAGCTGGCTGGGAAACGCGAAGCCGCCAGACCCCAGGCGATCAGCACGAAGATCACCAGAACGCTCCAGTTGACGCCGATCCGGATCCCGGCGATGCGCCCCAGATGGAAACTTGCTCTCATGCTGGTCAAGTATCCGGGCACTCGGGGTAACTAGCCCGGACTTCCTGCCAGGTCTAAGCAGGGACCATATAGATCGATGGCGGTCAACTGCGATTGGCGGCGCGGCACGTCGCCAGCGATCAGTTCAGCAGGCCGGGATGTGCTGGGTGATCTTGCAACGTCTCGAGAAGGTGATCGTCGAGCGAGGGGAAAACTGCTCAACCTCGGCGTCAGTGTGCATGGCCGCGTCCTGAACCGCCCCGTGTTTCGTGGTAGTAGGTGTTGGTTTGGAGGGGTTCTCAAGTAACTGCTCGACGCGGGTGTCGATCTGCGCGCGGGCGTCAGCCGCAAGGCTGGTGTACTGCTCGCGGGCGATCTCCAGCCACACCGGTCCGTAGCGGGGCATCTACAGCCGGACCCAGTTCCCCTGTTCGTCGCGGGCGAGCAGCCCGGTGAAGTCGCCGGTGTGGGCTCGGTCGACCTGGGCCTGCTCGTGCTCGGAGAGTGGGTTGGCGCGGATCGCGGCAATGCCCCACCAGCGGTCGAGCACCGCATCCACCGGTGCGAGGTCGAAGGTCTCCGCAGCGTGGCCAAGGGCTTGGTGGAACTCGGCCCCGAACTGGGCGCACTCATCGGCAGAGAGCTCGGCCAGTGCCGCTCTGATCGCCGGCCCGGAACGCTCGATCTTTGTCGCCGCGGTCATGAAGGGGAGTATCCACCCGGGGCGGTCCCACCGGCCCAGGCGACACCCTGTCGGGAGAGTCCCGGTTTCATGGGAGTGAGTGTGGGTGCCAGAGACTGGCCAGCGCCAACACGCCCGTGCCGTAGCCGAATTGTCACCGCTGTCACCACGGCTCGCTTACCTGCGCACATCCCGCTCAGAGAGGGGGACAGTCCGGTGAGCACGGGGTGGCGACGCGTTGTTCCCTGTACTGGTCCTCTCTAATCCTCTGTCACCGCGTCACTACGGCTGAAACATAGGGACGAGGAGGGGGAGCTCACCTGTTCCAGCCCTCCGGGGAGAAATCCGGGAGACGATCTTGATCGTGCATAGCGACCGACCCCTGCTCAGACCGACGGAGACCGACGGCTTGACCTGCGCTTCTTAGCGTTGCCGCGGCTAGGAGCGCGATCCGTACCTGGTTCGGGACGAAGAGGCCGCGCAATGACCCACTCAAGATCAACACCCCACTTTACCCCCACATTGCGGTGGAACATGACGGCAAATGTTCGGCACTTATAACCATTCCGGTCCGTTAAAACCGCAGCTAGCGGGCACTGCTGAGTAGCCTCCGGTGCTGACCAGCGGATTCGACTCCGAATCGGAAGGTCGGCGGTTCGACCCCGCCCCTGGCCACTCGTTGGTATCTGTGCGCCGAACTCAGCCGGGACCCACGATCTGCCGTTCGATCATGCGCACCCGCTCTGAGCGGGACGAGATACGTCGTTGCGCCCGGGACCGGCCCGGGCTGATCGCGTCCAGTATCTTCCCGCCACATGCCCAAAGCTGCCCGCGTCCTTGCTGGACTCAAGCGCGATGGCTGGATCGAGATCCGCTGCCGGGGGTCACATCGTGTCCTGGTCAAGGACGATCGGCAGCGCATCTGGGCTTACCATGACGGCGTTGACCTGGGTGGACCGGCGATGGCCCGGATCGCCAAGGACTACGGCTACACCCTTGCTGAGCTGCGCAAGCTATAGGACGATGATCACATGAGCATCACGCTACGAGCCGAGTTCTTCTTCGATGACGAGGCGAACACCTGGCACTACCGCGTGCCTGCTCTGCACATCAACGGCGGCGGCACACCGACCCGCGAGGACGCCCAGCGCGAGTGCCTGGACGCGATCGAGTTCGCGCTAGAGGGTGACCCGAGCGACTACGACAGCGACACCCAGGCGATCGCCCTCGAGGTCTCCGTCGCGCCTGCCGCATGAAGGTCTGCGATCACGGATTGGGCACTGCTCCGGCTCTACCACGGTCTCGATGAGCTGCTCCCTGAGTCAAGCCATAAGTGATCGCGGCTGGGCAGCGCTCGACGTAGCGCCGCGAGCCAAGGCGGGCCCGGCGATCACTTGATCTACCCCCAGCGGTGTCCAATGAACTGTCCAATAACAGTAGTCCCGTGAGCGCTTCTGGTGCCTCAAACGACGGAACCACGGCAACCAAAATGCCAGGTAGTCCTACCCCTATCAGGTGGACTTTGAACTGAAAATCGGAAGGTCGGCGGTTCGATCCCGCCCCTGGCCACCAGCTTTGATCAGCCCAAACGCTCGTGTCCTCTGTCTTGCCCGGGTTGGTTCGTCTCAGTTGCTGACTACGTGTGATCCTGGGCCGGTGTTTGTCGACGGAGAGCGCGTGGTGGTTTTGGCTGTGTTGCCGATGCGGTATTCCAGTTGCCGATGCGGTATTCCAGCGGAGGCAAGGGGTGTCGCGGTGTCTTTGGGGGCGGACGCTGCGGGGTGTTCTCACTCAGGCGCTGGCCCGTGGGTGGATCTCGTTGAGGACGGAGACGAGACGGTCGCGTTCGACCTCCAGGTCGTAGCGGCCTTGGAGGTTCATCCAGAAGCGCTCGGAGGTTCCGAAGTAACGGGCGAGGCGCAGCGCGGTGTCGGCGCTGATCCGCCGCTTGCCGTGGACGATCTCGTTGATCCGGCGCGGCGGTACGTGAAGGGCCACGGCTAGGGCGTGCTGGGTGATGCCCAGCGGGGCCAGGTACTCCTCGGCGAGGATCTCGCCAGGATGGATGGGAGCGTTTGATGCGGCGGCGCTCATGGGGGTCTCCTCAGTGGTAGCCGGTGATCTCGATGTCTTCCGGTCCGGCGGCGCTCCAGCGAAAGCAGATCCGCCATTGCTGGTTGATTCGGATGCCGCACTGCCCGGACCGGTCTCCGCGCAGCTTTTCCAGCCGGTTACCTGGCGGGATCCTCATGTCCTCAAGGGTCTCCGCCGCATCCAAGATCAGTAACTTGCGTAGCGCCGCACGCTGGGTGTTCTGGTCGAGCTGGCGTGAGCGCTCGCGTCGCCAGACTCGTTCGGTGTCCTTGTCCGCGAAGGAACGCAGCACAAGACTAGTATAACGCCACGCGTTATTACCGCACCACGTTATACACGGCCCGGTGGATCGTCAGCCCTGAGGGGTTCCAGAAGTCGGCTTGGGCCGCTGACCAGGGAGATGGGTGTGGTCAGCCGTCGGGGCATGATCGTGACTGGTGCCGTTGCGTCTGCTCTGCCTGGTCTTCCTGCGGCTGCTGAACCTGCTGTTGTTGTCCGGCCGCTCATCGGCGTCCAAAGGACGTCGAGTTCCTGGTACCGCGCCACGAAGTCGCCGTCTCGCGGAGGGCGAATCCCAGGCCTCGCCTGGACTGGGCGGATCGAGCGATCTCGCCGCGCTCGTCTGCGGGTTGCTGCGGGGGCATCGCGCGGTCACACCGGGCACCATCCCGCGCTGGCATCGTCGCCTGGGTGCCAGGAAATGGACCTATCCACATCGTGCCGGACGCCCGCCCGTCTCCGGCGCCGTGGCCGAGCTGATCAAGCCCAGGGCCAGGGAAATCCCAGCTGGGGATACCAGAGAATCCAGGGCGAGTTGCTCAAGCCCGGCCATCGCGTGGGAGCCTCCGCCATCCGCCGCGTCCCGCCGCGGGGGCGGATACCTCCGGCACCGGTCCGGGACACCGACCCGGCCCGGCGGCAGTTCCCGCACACCAGGCCTCTGCCATGCTGGCGTGCGAGTTCTTCCCTGCGGGCTCCCGCGGTGACACTCCGAAGGATTATGTGTTCTTCGTTCTGGAGGTGCCCAGCCGATCCGTGCACCCGCTGGGCACGATCACCAACCCTGATGGGCGATGGACCACCCAGCAGATCCGCCACCTGCTCATGGATCTCGGCGAGCGCGCCACCCAGTTCCGGTTCCTCATCCGGGACCGGGCCGGCCAGTTCACCGCCTCGTTCGACGCTGTCCTAGCCGATGCGGGCATCCAGGCGGTCCGGATTCCCCTGCGGTGCCTGCGGGCGAACCGCTTCGCCGAACGGTTCGTCCATACCGTGCGAGCCGAAACTCACCGCCCGCGCGCTGATCTTCGGCCGGGCGGCACCTGCGTGCAGTGCTCACCGAGTATGGCATCACGCGTCGGCCAGTCCTGGGTGGGCTGATCAACCAGTACGAACGGGTCGTGTAAAGCCGCTGCTCAGCGCAGGCGGCCGACTTTTGGAATCCCATACCCGTAGCGCTGCCGCACTCCCTCCTGCCTCCATGCCGTCTCAGCCTCGCGTCCGACGTCGCGATCGGCCCGGTGGACTGATATAGGAATACCCAGGCCGCATGAGGTGGATGACCATTCGGCACCCACAGGGTGAGCTGCGATGTCCGTTCAGCCGGCTTTGTTGGTGTCATCGGTCGCCTGCGACCACTGGGTGTAAGGCTCCCGATTAGGTGAGCGCGGCAGTCGCTTTCCACACCCCGCCGATCCGCACGTAGATCTTCGAGTTCGTCGTGTCGATGGCGATGGTCCCGTTCGGCGGCGTGTGCAGGAAGTCGCCATCGGTGATAACGCCGGTCTTGGTCTTGACGACCAGAGCGTCCGCCACGATTAAGGCGTCGTCGGTCTTGAGCACATCAGCGGAGTGCCGGTACAGGTTCGTATCGGCGGCGGCGGTCCCGTCGCTCCAGCGCGCGACACCATTCTTATCGATCTGGAGACGGTCCACCACGTCCCCGGCGGTGCGGGTTGTCAGGGTGGGCTCGTTCGTCCACAGGTTATCGACCACAACGTTCGAGGCGACGTTCAGCGCGGCGCCCCTCACAGCGGCGGGATTGGCGCCCACTGCGGCCAGCAGCCGGTTGCCAGTGAGGACCAGGTTGACCTGCGTTGTGGCGCCCGTGCTGACGACAACATTGGCGTGGTAAGCGATGTTGCCGATGAACCAGCCGCCGTCCACGGCCGCGGTGGAGTCGAGATGGATGGCCTTGGGGATGGGCGAGCTAGTTTCCGGGAAACTGAACACATTGCGAATGACGCGCAGGCCCGCCACCGGGATTCTGACGATGATCCCCAGCATGTAGGGCTCTTCGATGTAGTTCTCGCGGATCGTGACGCGGGCGGGATAGCCGTCAGTGTCGTTTCCGGAAAAGTAGACGCCGTGCGCGGAAGGCTTGATGACCCGGCAATTGGCGATCTCCACATCGATCGCGTGCTTCAACTGTACCGCGATGCCGCCGCCCTTCGCGAGGTAGCTTTCGCATTCCAGGAGGCGGGTGCGCTCGGAGCGGACGTTGTAGCCAGGGCCAAGGGTGCGCTCGGCCCTGCATCCGATGAACGACACGTCACTGGTCCATGGGTGCGTGTCGAACCCGGTGCTCGTCGTTTCGCTGGCCAGGCAATCGGCCACCAGAACGTTACGGGTGTACCCCACGTGGCCGCTGGTCCCGGCCGTGGTCACGCCGTGGCGGCACCGGTAGAACCGGCAGCCGTCGATGACGACGCTGTCCACGTTGCCCAGGACAACACCGTAACCGAGCCGGGTGCCGTCGTCGGTGAGGTCCTGGGTGGTGCAGCCTGCGATCCGGCCGTCGTAAACCCGGGCGAAGACGATGCCGGAGCCATCCAGGTTTTCCAGGGACACGTTCTCGACGTGAACGCCGCGGCAGGCGAAAAAATACAAGCCGGGCGTGTAACCGGTACCGGGGGCGAGCGTGCCCCGGATCGTCAAATCCTTCACAGCGTTGCCAGTGAGGAACGCGGGCTTCCACACGGCCGCTGAGCGGGCCGTGGTGTAGCTGTCGCGGACGCTGGTGCGCAGGGTAATCGTGTTACCGGTGATATTCTCGACGCGGACGAGTTCGCCGCGCCGGCGGCTGGCCCAGCCAGGGTCGGCGAAGGTATCGGCGTAATTGTCACCGATCAGGATCACATCGCCAGCGGCGATGCCGCCCAGGGCGTTGACCGAAATCCCGCGGCCAGTGTCGTAGTTGGCCTGGGAGGGCGCCACGTTCGCGGTAAGCGTCGCGGTGGGGTTCGCGTAAGCCGGAACCGTCCCCGTGAACCTGAGTACCGCGGCGGTGCTCGCGGTGCCGCTGGAGCCGGTGACGCCGTGGAGGACGCGGGTCACGCCGGGCCCAGCGCCCTGGATCACGACCCTGGACGCGGTGCAGGTGATGATCGAGTTGACCCGGTAGTCGCCTGGCGGCAGATAGACGACGCCGCCGTAAGGCCGCGCGCCCGCCGCGGTGACGGCGGCCTGGATGGCGGCGGCGTCATCGGTGATGCCGTCGCCCTTGGCGTTGTACGGCGGGTCCGTGACATCGAAGATCGAGTCGGCGTGGGAGCCAAGCCGAGCCAGGAGCGTGGCATCCGCCTCGCCGAGACGGCGCCGCACGTCACGGATCGACTTGCCGGTCTGATCGAATCTGCGAGGGTCCATTGCCATCAGGCTGCCTCCGGCTCCTGGTTCATGATCAACGTGAGTTCCCGGGCGAGCAGCTGAAAAGCGGCGGGGCTGGTGATGAGGCCACGGTGAGTGGTGGGAATCTCGTGATGGCGGGCCGCTGGGTCGAGGCTGGCTTGCCAGGGGACGACGTCATCGTGCCGGGAGAAGACGCTGAGAAAGGGCACCTGATCGGGGAAGGGACCCCAGAGGTCATCGCGCAACGGGCGGCAACACTCGCCCCAGAGGCAGCTGGCCCGGAACAGACCCGGGATGCCCAGCGATCCCGCGACCCCGAGTCCCAGGACCTTGAGCATCACGAGGGGGTGGAGGCCGAGCAGCCGATTCAGTGGGCTGCCCAGCGTGATGAGGCCTCGTACCAGTTCGGGCCGGCGTACCGCGACGGGGCGGGCGAATTGACCACCGCGGCTGTGCGCGATGATCACGGCTT